>JARRPN010000475.1:0-3070 GCA_037382875.1 Calditrichaceae bacterium
GACAACTTCCTGAATTATAATATCCTTTTGATAGAAGGTTATCATAATCCTGTTCAGAATTTAATTGTCCATTAAATTGAAACCAGATTGAAATAGAAAAATCCACTCCAGCCGGATTTAAAGAACTATTATGATTTACAGAAATATAATTCTCACCCAAAAATTCGTAGGCACTATTAGAACTACCTTGAATATCTTCTGTTAAAATAGCTCCCCAATTATATCCGTTATAACCATTACCACTTTCATCATTTGCATTACCGTTGAAAGGATAATATGCAATTGCGTCATTTGGCATATTTCCACTGACAATTCTTTCAGATATTAGATGTTGAGTATCTTTTGCTTCGATTTTAACCTCCCACTCATCATTGGAAAATTCGAAAGAGGCCTCTGAAGAATCACTCCAGTTATATTCCCAGCTTCCATCATTATTAAAATCCCAGCGATACTCCAGATTATCCCCATCTTCATAATCCGAAGAGTTTGAAGCATCAAAATGTATTAAATTGGAATTCTCAAAATCTGTTTGCCAATTTAAAATAATATTTGGTCGTGAATTAACGTAAATATTTATAGTATCTGTTGACGTTAAACCTTTTGCACCTTTCACTAATACTCTTACTAGTCTATTACCCCCACCCTTAGTAAAAGTATGACTTATTTGAGGAAAACTGTCTAAGGACGTATCCCAAATTCCATTGTTATCAAAATCCCATCGGTAATACAATTGAGCGTCTGGCATTTCTTCTTCCTTCGAACCCGATGCATCAAAGGTAAATTCTGTTTCATTTGCAATACCAGAATCAGGAGTTACAGTTATAGATGCTGTTGGCGGTATTCATTACATGAATTAATACTAAGATTCGTCTTGTTTAATAAATGAGATATAGTACTATTCTTTTTCTCAAATTTCTTTCCCAATAAATGAGCATCATATATATTAACCAACCATATGGCTATGGCTGAACCAATCATTATATTACGAAATTGTTTATAATCCTGAAATTCATCAAATTTCTTCTGTACAATATTGTGTAATCTTATAGTTTCAGTTTCATCCGTTTCATCTAAATACAAATTATATTTCTTTTTATAACTGTCTGAAGCATCAGACATACGAATATCAGAGTAGATAGCTGTACCTATCGCACTTAACTCCAAGAGAGCATAAAGATAACCGCGATATGTTTTATCTGCATAATAATGTCCATAACCCGGAAATATAAATGAGCGATAAAGTATACTTTTATATCTTAATGGTATAAGATCATATTCATATTCGTAATGTTGATTAGGTTTTAAATATACTTTAACTGTTTTATTTTTATACCCTTCACTACTTAATCGAATTTTATGACTACCAAAACGTACTTTCTCTCCATCCACGAAGTTGGAATTAAATAAGTCATCATCAATTTTTATGGTACTATTTGCAGGATTAACTTTAAGTGAAATCCAGCTTGATCTAAGCGTAGCATCAATAATTTTAACGGTATGATCTTCAATTAAAAGGGTATCTCTAAAAGCATTGTATTCATAATCTCTTGGATAATACCTTTGTTGTCGGATTTCAATATAATGTTTACCATATTCAATTTCTTTAATTAATTTAGGTGTTTGTCCGTAAAGTTTTCCATCAATATAGATATATGCATTTTTTACATCACAATTTACTTGTATTTGTCCTCGCAGCGGATTTAAAATGGCATGAACAGAATTTGTGTCAATAGGTTCAATATTTAAATTTGTAATCCAGTCTTCGTAACCATCTCTTGTTATTTTGAGTGTATGATTTCCTAAATTAATTCTGATAATTATATTAGGTGTACTGCCAGATAAAAAATCATCCAGATATATTTGGGCACCTTGAGGATCTGATGTAATTTTTAATACGGACAATGAATCCTGGGCAGCAGACCAACTAACTAGAATTAAGCATATTAATATTATCAATTCAGTCTTGAGCATGGGTACCTCTTTGTAGAGAATTTTAGTATAATCAGATTTGATTATTTGTCTATAAAATTTTAAGAAAGTTAAGATAAAATATAATTATTCTATATATTATTCAAGAAATATATTACTTATTATTAAAGTAAATTCTTATAATTTCTTGTACTTTAGCAATATCTTTATTACTAACAAGCAGTTTCACTGACTTTCCACTTCCAAATCCACCATAATGCGGGAAAAGATTTCCCATATTTTCATTTTGTAGAAAATTTTCGATGCCTTCAGCTTCCAGAATGTTATGTAAATTCTGAGCCTCGGTTGCTGTTCCCTGAAATACAATACTAAAACCATTTTCAGTTGTCATAATTTAAATATCCTTTTAATTAGTATTTTTTAACCAGCAGTATAAATAACAGGCATGCTATAAAAATATTCAAACCTGCAATTAACATACTTGTATTAATAATACCAGACAAAGGAATTATAATCGAACTTAACAATAAAGCCCCTATCATGGCGCCCAATAAATCCAGGCTGTACAAAATGCCCATGTTTTCACTATTTGCATTATTATGAAAAAGTTTTCCAGCTAATGGGAATTGGTATCCCCCCAAACTACCAGCCAGTAAAGCTATAAAAATAAAGACCACAGGGAATGCGATTGCATGAAAAGAAGGAATTAATATAGTATCAAGTTCTTTAAAAAAGAAAGGCATCAATCCAACAAACACAGCTATTGCCAAATGCAATAAGAATAATTGTCTGATCGTCAATCGTAATTTTTTCGAACTGTATTTAAGCGACAAATATGTTCCTAATGAGATCCCGGCCATAAAAGCGGCAATGAGTATAGCCAATTGCTGATAAACGTACCCGTGCAGTATTTGGAAAATAAGTAAAATCAGAATCTCAGTGCTTAATGAAGTGAAACCAAGACAGAGTATAGAAAATGCTCCTGTAATTTGGTGCTGAAAATTTGATTTATAAAAATAGATCATGAAAACAGTAAATAATATAGAAATAATACTAAATACTATTTTCCAGTTAAGTGTTTCAATCCATCTTATAAATTTGATGAAAAATTGTGAGAATTGAGTCGACCATAAAATCATAT
>JARRPN010000476.1:0-2336 GCA_037382875.1 Calditrichaceae bacterium
CTTCAATACCTGCAAGAGCGACAGGGCCTCCATTCACAAGCACAAGAATAATATTAGGATTGACGGATGCAACTTCCCTGATCAGCTCTCTTTGAACCTCAGGTAATTCAATCGCTGTGCGATCCAATTCTTCACGGGATATATCAGGAGAGGTTCCAACCAGCATAATAACAACATCGTTTTTAGCCGCCAGTTTTTTAGCAGAACTAAAATCTTTTTGACCAAATGCCCAGGTTAACCTAGCAACGGCGCCAAGAGCATTATCATACATATCAAATTGAACTGCATATTCTTTTCCGGCTTTTAATTCTACATTTGCTTTATTCGGTTCTTCAGCATGATCTCTCCAGTCATCAATCACTAACTTTCCATCAAGATATAGACGCACGCCATCATCTGTACTTGTTCCTATTTGGCTAATGGTAACAGGAGGAATTATTGTACCTTTCCAACGGATAGAAAAATAATCTTCCTTTACACCGGGAGCGGGAGACGCAGTACCAAAATTAAAATTAATCATAGAGTCAATCCGAGTGACAACAGGTTCACCAGACAGTTTCATATTATTAAAATATTCTCCTGTTATACCTCTTTTATCCGTTCCTTCAACATTACCAAAATACCTTGGCTCGATAGGTTTTAATAGATTATTATCAATCATACATCCCATATTATAATGTGTATTAATTCCAAGCTTTGCAGCTTTATCTTTGATCCCTGCAAGAGGACTGATTTGAATATTTGGCCAACCGCTATAAATACCCAGCTGTACTGCTTCCGCATGTGGACCAATTACCGCAATTGATTTTATTTTGTCTTTCTTTAATGGCAATATCCCATCATTTTTAAGCAGGACTATTGATTTATGCGCAACTTCAAGGGCGAGATCACGATTGGTTTTACTGTCCAGTTTATCTTTACTGATTGAACTATAAGGTACCATATCAGGCGGATCAAATTCACCCAATCTGAAACGTGCTGAAAGTACTCTTTCCACAGCAAGATCAAGATCTTTAACTTCAAGTAAATCCTGATCAAGCGCTTCCTGCAGATACTGACGATATATCTCACCGCAGTTTAAATCACAACCAGCTTTAATACTTCTCGCTACAGCCTCTGCGCCGGTTTTAAAAAAATGGTGCCCGAATAACATATCGGAAATGGCGCCACAATCGGAAACGACATAACCCTGGAATCCCCATTCACGTCTTAAAAGATCTTCCAGCAAATAGGTATTTGCATTGCAGGGCACCTGATTCAACTCATTATAAGCGCCCATAATGGAATAGGCCTTACCTTTCACAATGGCAGCGTGAAACGCCGGTAAATAATATTCAAATAAACTGCGCATATCCACGTCGGAAGATCCGGTATGGCGGCGCACTTCTTCATTGTTTGCTATAAAATGTTTGGGAGTGGCAACTGCTTTAAGATAATATGGATCGTCACCCTGCATGCCTTTTATAAATGCAACAGCCATACGGGAAAGCAGATAAGGATCTTCACTGTAGGATTCTTCATTCCTGCCCCAGCGAGGATCACGGGCAATATTGATCGTAGGACTCCAGTACGTTAATCCCTTGCCATTGGTAACATGATATGCACGGGCTTCATCGGATATTGCCGTTCCTACACGATGAATAAGGTCAGTATCCCAGGTGGAACCCATTGCAACCGCCTGCGGGAATGATGTCGCCCCGCTTGCAAGCAATCCATGCAATGCCTCACTCCAATAATTATATTCAGGGATTCCCAATCGGGGAATCGCATCCGACTCGTTTGTCAATTGCCCGATTTTTTCATCAATAGTCATTAAGCTTATTAAATCTGAAAGCCTTTCTTTATAGGAATTAGGTTTAAAAACATTAACAACAACTGAATCAGCTAACGTCTTATCGCTAGTGACTTTACCAGAGAGAACCAGTAAATAATAACCGGGTCGTGGAAAAGTAACTTCGGTACCAGGTTTAGAATCATCTTTAAAAATGACTTCGATATTCTGTGGACATGTCCACTTAACCGCTACTTTATCGGAAGAAACACTTCCTTTAAGCTGCAATGATTTAGTTTTTTCCCAATTGATAATTTGATCATTGCCAGCCTTAATTGAAAATTCTTGTGCGAAAATAAAAGTTAAATTCAGGGCCAGGATTACCATAATCCCAACTAATAGTCTGGTTATTTTTTGATCCATTTTGTACTCCATAAAAATTATTCTAATTGACATATCCCAAAAATACTATTTATAATCTAAACAAAAAAATAATTACTCAAAACTTACCCAGTCTATTTCAACATTATTATTTTTAAGTTGTAAAACAAGGTTGTGAACACCA
>JARRPN010000477.1:0-2335 GCA_037382875.1 Calditrichaceae bacterium
GTTGAATTTGATGGTGTCGGACTCTGCAGTGGAACTTACTTTTATAAGCTGAAGGCCGGAAGATTCTTCCAGATGCGCAAAATGGTTTACATGCGCTAATTAATCTCAAAACAATTTTTTTCAGGGAAACAGAAAAATGCAAGTAGAACATTCAACAAAACATAATATAATGAATCTGGTGATAATGATTTTAGGTCTCAGTGTGCTTATGCTTAATGCCCAGGTAATCAATTACAATGAAATACATGCCTACAATTGGGGACAGGCTATGGACGAAGCCGTACCGGTATTATGCGATCTTGATGGTGATAACTACCTCGATATGCTGGTCGGTACAACCAATGGAAACATTTGGCATCTGAAACAGGCGGAAGGAAATGAGTTTTCCATTATCAGCCGTAACTTCAGTAATATAAAAGTAGATAGACAAGCGTATCCTGCCATTACAAATATTAACAATAACGGACTTATAGATTTATTAATCGGCTCACGCGAAAACATTGAGTGGTTTGAACAACAATCTGTAAATAGTCTGATATTTGAATTAAAATCAAGTTCTTTGATATCAGTTGATCCCGGTAGGGCTCTCAGTCCTGCATTAAATGATATAAATGGGGATGGTCTTCTTGAAATGGTAGTTGGCCAGTCTGATGGTTTGTTATATCTTTTTAAGCAGGATAGTATCAATGCCGGTACATTTTCATTGATCAATTCATCTTGGATGGATGTGGACATCGGTTGGAATGCCAAACCATATTTTACTGATCTTAACGACGATGGATTATTGGATTTGCTGGTCGGCGAAGGTTACGGAACTATATTCCATTTTATTCAGGATGCCCAAGATTCTACAAATTTCCACCAGGTTACAGACAATTTTGCAAGCATTGATCCCGGTATTCATGCTGCTCCATGTGTTATGGATATTGATAACGACGATAAACTGGATCTATTTGTCGGTGAATTTTACACCGGTATTTATCATTATGAGCAAACCAGCTCGGCCTCCGCCGATTGGACTTTTGTTTCAGACCAGGTTCTGGGTATCCGTGATTTTGGTTATAAAATTGGCTTCACAGTTGAAGATATTGATAGTGATGGTTTACTGGATATGCTGGTTAATACCAACACAGGAAAAGATATAAATTATATTGAGCATTACGAGCAGAATGAACCGGGTAGTTTGAATTTTATTTTACAGGATAATCAATTTAACGATATAGAAATCTGGCAGTATTATAATCTGGCGATCTATGATATAAACTGTAATGGTCTGTTGGATCTTTTTGTATCAGACAATTTAGGCCATATCTCAAGATACGAACAGGATGCATTGGATTCATATGATTTTTCGCTTATCAATGAAGAGTTTTTTTATGATTATAACATTGGCAGCCCTCACCTGACTTTTTCCGATATGGATGGTGATTCACTGATCGACATGGTTATTGGAGACACTAACGGTAGAGTATCATATTATGAACAGGATAGTATGAATGCGATTTCATTTTCCCAACAAGAATACATGATTTTTAATGTTTGGCCTCAGCAGTATGCAACCCCTCAGTTTACGGATATGGATGGCGATGATCTGCTAGATATAATCGCAGGTGATGGCAGTGGTGTACTTCATTATTATGAACAGGATAGCATTCACTCAACTACTTATTCGCTCGTAACTGATAATTTTGCCTCTGTAAATTTCGGGGCGAGATTAATCCCGCGCTTTGCAGATATTAATGAAGATGGTCAAACAGATATGCTGATTGCCGAAGATTACGGTGGTATCAGTTTGCATTTGCGTAATGACGGGATGGATACTACACCTCCGGATGTTCCGATCAATTTATCCGTTATGGTCGATGGTAACTACGTGAATCTATCCTGGTCTGCCTGTTCCGCAGAAGATCTTTCACTCTATAACATTTATCGCAGTGTTCGTAATGACACAACGATTGCAGAATATATTAATTCTGTAGGCAAGGATGTAACGATATTTACGGATTCTACTTTGAGCGTATCCGGAACATATTTTTACTGGGTTACAGCTCTTGACCTGTTGGGCAATGAAAGCGGCTTCAGCAATTCGGACAGTATGAATGTAACCATTGTTGGGATCGAAGATGCGCAGGAATTGATCCTGAATGATTTTGTCCTGTACCAGAATTACCCGAATCCTTTCAATCCTGAAACTACGATCCGTTACACGGTAAGGGCACAAGATCTTGTGCCCCAACGGGTGGAATTATCTATCTATAACACCCTTGGGCAGAAGGTGGCTACATTGGTTAACAAAAAACAAACAGCAGGCAGTTATCAGGTCAAATGGAACGCC
>JARRPN010000478.1:0-2330 GCA_037382875.1 Calditrichaceae bacterium
CATGCCAATCTAGATCTTCAGCTGTTAAATTAATGGTGTAATCACCATTGGTGTCGGTTAAACCCGAACATATTCCAGCACCCTCAGCGCCGATCATGATATTGGCTAATAGAGGATCAGGAGCTGTAACACCTTCCAAAGTAACCGTTCCCGAAATGGTGGCCGTAGGGCTAGACATGGCTGTCATAGTGAAATAGTTAGTAACCGTACTGAGATCTTCATCTGTTACGCGCATTACATAATTCCCAGGAGCAAATCCGAAAGGACCAAAATCGACATAAATAATGCCATCCGGTGTTGTACTTGAATCAGCTGGGCCGTCATTGCCATCCCCACCATCCTGCATGGTAAAGGTTTCGAGTAGCAAATCACCTGAAGTAATACTTTGTGAAGCATCAAGATCTAGATAAAGATCAATTTGCACTGTATTACCCGGGGTAGCTACATCCATTTCCCAGGCATATAAATCACCTTGTGTAACAGAATTAGATGGACTGCCATTAACCCAATAAGTAAGATAGGTACTGGCAAATAAATTCGCCCCTGCATGTATAATAAACAATGCTATAATAATTGTAAGAAAGCGTTGCATATAAGTTTTCCTCCTTAAAGGTTTATGTTTAATAATAACCTTTATATTGTCGACAAATATTTGTATTTATTAATGAAAATATAGGAGGAAAAATTCTGAAAATTATGTTTTTAAGAGCTCGCTATATCACAGCTTTCTCAAGAACAGACTCAATAAACTCCGTTTTGCCATTTATATATTTTTGAATATCATTGCTACATTGGTCAGCGAGTTTTCTTTTTAATTCATCATATTTGTGCATGGCATCAGGATTTTGTTCTAAATAGTCTCGGAAAATAATGGGATTTATCCAAAGGGGATTGGTAGTTTCAGTCATATGAATATGATAGGTATGAACTTTATCTGTGCCTTTCCAGAAAAAACGTCGTTCCGGTAATATACTCTCAAATTCAGGCACATAATGATATCCAAGTTTTTTAATCAGTGGAATTAGTTTTTTTGATTGATCAAAGTAGTCAATTCCCAAAGCAATATCGATAACCGGCTTTGCGGATAAACCTGGCACTGCTGTACTGCCGATATGCTCAACTGATATAATATTATCTTTTAATGCATCTATTAGACGATGCTTCTCATCTTCAAATAAAATGATCCATTCCGGATTGTAATCCACTATTATAATCGGTCGATTAAGTTTTGAATATATTCTCATTACAATTATGAATAACAAATATTATTGTTTAATGATGGTATTATTATTTTTTTAATTTGAAGAATAATCGATTTTTATTTGCCGTACTAATATTTGTATTCTTTTATAAATTCAGCAATTTCCACTAAAGGTGCTATCCAGATATCATTTTCATTCTGTTTTAAATATTGAAGTAATTGAGCGTGTGCATTCAGTGACACATTCAAATGGTGTTCACCTCCGACACCATGAAAAAGAAATACCAATAATTTTTCCTCAGTCATTGCTTTTTTGACTAAAGCCAGTAATTCATCGCCATTTTGTCCATTTATGATTATAGAGCCGATATCAAATAAATCTATATCATCAATTTTTTGCATTATTTCATTTACACTTCGGGCTGCGATAAACTCATCCTTAATCAATGGAACAAATGATGAATCACCTGCTATTCTATCTCCACAGGTATAAGCAAATGTTCTGCTGGTTTTTCCATCAACGGCATAAAGAAAAGAATTTGCCAGTTTAATTTCATCGACAATTCGTCCAATTGAATAAGTAGCAAGATCATAATCCGGATTTACCCAATCTCGATCGGCCGGTCTGCCATCACAGGGATGGAAAAGAGTATGATTACCAATTTCATTACCCTTCTCAGCAAGAATGCGCCATTCCGCCATCCTCTCTCTCAAACAAGCTGAATTAGCGGGCATGTAAAATGTGCCTCGTAATCCCAGAGAATCAAGAGCAGGCAAAACATTATCCAGATGGACGTTTAATCCATCATCATAGGTTAGCACTACGGCGCAATTTTTATTGTTCCACATATTCTTCTCCTGAGCAAAAATTGGAAGATTAATAGTTATCATTAATGAGAATAAGATTATATTGAATGTGGATTGCATTGATTTTTTCCTGGTTAATAAAGCTGCATTCGTTCATTTAATTCCAATATTAATTCAACAGAACAAATAATATACATTGCAGATATTATTTTTCAAATTTAATTATTTGTCTAATGATTATCAAAAATCAACATTCTGATCAATTTGCGCTTAATAAATAAAAATGATAATTTATTTAGCCTTTTAGAGTATTAAACACAGG
>JARRPN010000479.1:0-3415 GCA_037382875.1 Calditrichaceae bacterium
ATATTAGCGTTTTTATTATTGTAGCGAATGGTAAAATAGACCATCATCTTACCTGCCGCTTCGTCATAGATGGTTTCCGGCGCCCAGGAACAGTCAATATCACCAAGTTCCGGAAAAGCCTCGTCAGAAATCAAGCAAATGGGTGGTATTGAGATCGTACCACAGCTTGAAAAACCAGAAAATACCCGCCAACTGCAAGAAAAGGATTTCAGCGGTTACCTGATGGTATATTTCAAAGACCAGACTCAATCCGCTTATATGGCTGTCAGTCGCGATGGTTATACGTTTACGGATCTTAATAATGGCGAAGTTATTTTTGATGGTTCTAAATTGGCCGAACAAAAAGGTGTTCGCGATCCGCATATAACTCGCGGGCCGGATGGCGGATTCTATCTTGCCATGACCGATCTGCACATTTTTGGTCAGCGTGCCGGTTTCCGTGAGACGCGATGGAAGCGTCCCGAGGAAAGATACGGCTGGGGTAACAACCGGGCTATTGTGATGATGAAATCTTTCGATCTGATTCACTGGACGGTTTCTGATTTCCGTGTGGATAAAGCTTTTCCGGAACTTGGTGATATTGACTGTTCCTGGGCGCCGGAAACCATCTATGACGAAGCGGCAGGTAAGATGATGGTCTATTTTACCATTCGCTACAATAATAAAAACGCTAATATACCAACTCTATTTCGTGTCAGAGGCACAGATATTACATGCGGTTTCCGATCGGATAAATACTGGATATCAGGCCGGATCGCAAAGAATCGATCCTGAAACTGTTCCCACGGAAGCACCCAATGTTTTTAAACGTCTTGGCACAGATACCTGGGTGCTGATGTATGATGTTTATGGCGGCCGACCCAACAATATGGGATTTAGTGAAACTACCGATTTCGTAACCTATAAACACCTTGGCCGCTTTAATGAAGGTGTTATGAAAGGTACAAACTTTTCACGGCCAAAACACGGTGCGGTCACTTACCTGACGCTGGATGAATTAAAAGCCATCGCGGATCACTGGAAGATAAATATCATGCTGGATTAGGGCAATCGGAAGATTTATTTAAAGGATACAATTAGGAGTGCTGACTATGAATCCGACCTGTAAGGTCCAATCATTTTTCATTAGTATACCGATTTTAATAACTACATTTTTAATCACCACTTGGATTTTGCCCTTGTACGCTCTTGATGGTGAGATCATCATTCACGATCCATCGACAATTGTTAAATGCGATGGCAAATACTATACGTATGGTACTGGTGGCATCTGCCTGGTCTCTGAGGATGGCTGGACCTGGAAACGAGGCGAAACGCCCTCGCAACGAGGTATGGCTCCGGACCTTATCAAACTTGGCGACCGTTACTACCAGTATATTTCATCCAATCCTGGTGGGCAGCCACATTCTCAAATCATCTTGATTTCAAGTAAGAGTCTCGATCCTGAATCCCCTGATTATGGATGGAGAGATGACGGTTTGATAAACAAGACAGACGGCGTTGAATTTTGTAATGGAATTGATCCCGGACTTTTTCTGGATCCCAATGACGGTAAGTTGTGGATGGTTTTCGGTTCCTATTTTGGATATATTCGGATTGTAGAACTCGATCCCGGGACCGGGCAACGTGTTGATGATCAGTTTACAAATATCGCGATCAACTGTGAAGCGTCGATTATGATTTATCATGATGGCTGGTACTACCTGCTGGCCACACATGGCAGTTGCTGCCGGGGAGCCGATTCCGGTTACAATATTCGCGTGGGCCGTTCCAAAAAGGTAACCGGTCCTTTTATTGATCATATGGGCATCGATATGATCCAGGGCGGCGGTAAGCTCTTTGTCGGTTCAGGTGGCCGTGTTATCGGTCCCGGCCATTTCGGTTTAATCGATCTTGATGACGGTGTGCAGAAATTCTCCTGTCATTATGAAGCAGATCTCGATAGGGGCGGCGCCAGCGTGATGGATATTAGACCGTTGTTGTGGAAAGACGGCTGGCCTGTTGCCGGTGAAAACTGTAAAGAAGGCACCTATAAAATCGAATCTGTACGCACTGGAACAGCGCTTGAACTGGCTGTGGAAGGAAAACCGGGTGGAGGAAGACGACGCAGGATGCGCGGCGGTCCGGGAGGAATTTTCGGCGGCGGTGGTGGCGTAATTCCACCTCAGGATATTGCCAAGGTTTCCGTGAACTGGCCGATAGGAAATGTAGACGTACGCATGGCCAACTATATGTGCCAGGCACAACAGAAGTGGACATTGACACCAGTTGCCGATGTCGGCGGCAGCTTTGGTTCACCTTATTTTAAAATTACAGTGGCCGGAACAGAAAGAACTCTTGCCGTTGGCGAAGATGCTGAATTGGTTACTCTCACCACATTTACCGGCGAGCCCGAACAGCTCTGGCAACTGGATCAGCTATCTGACGGCACCTGGCGCATCATGCCTAAAGTTGTACCGAATTCGAAGGAACCATTGGCTCTTTCGGCTATCGGTAGTAGTTTTGCGACGCTCTCGAAATTTGATCCAACCAGTGACAAACAACGCTGGCTTTTAAAAACACCGTAAATTTAAATAATGAACACTTATTGACATATAAAAATTGAAAATCCAATAAAAGGGATTTCTAATGAATATACCGCTGAATATACACAAACTGGCAATCGTTATCCTGGTTGGCTCGATGATTTTTGCAGTCGTTGCAATATCCGATGATGGTACGGGTAGTGATCATACATCTTTCATCATGTCTCCTTCATCAGCAGAAAAGGCGCCAAATACAATATTAACCTGTATTATTTTGCTAACAATCTGGGCAAGCCGACTTCCAATGTATTGTTTTGGGCTGTTACTATCTTGAACTGCCCGCAGGAAATGCAGGATGTACGTTTGGCAATTGGCTCGAATGCGGCCTCGGTCTGGTGGGTAAATGGCAAGGAAGTTATTGGTATTTATAACGACCGTCAGACCGTCATTGACGATGGCGTCTCTAAACGTCTCAATCTTAAAAAAGGTTCAAATGTAGTTCGAGGTGCCATCATCAATGGTGGCGGCGCCACTGATTTTTGTGCCCGGTTTCTCGATAAAAATGACAAGCCATTGATAAATTTCACGGCGAATCTTAATGATTCTGGGAAATAAGATAATTTTAATATGTAATCTTTATTGAAAGTGTAACTAATGAAAAAACTAACTTTTATAGGAATTATCCTGGCGCTTCTTATTCATATAATTGGTTGCACCCATAAACCAAAAGATAAAATGGAATGGTGGCGGAATGCTCGCTTCGGGATGTTCATCCACTGGGGAATTTATTCGGTACCTGCAGGAGTGTATAAGGGGAAGGATATTCCTATGAAAGTTAGTTTTTTCATTAGTTACACTTTCAATAAAGATTACATATTAAAATTATCTTA
>JARRPN010000480.1:0-4039 GCA_037382875.1 Calditrichaceae bacterium
TGTTACTTTTATTAAATCCCCTGTCTGTCCTAAGGCCCAGGCCAGTGTTACATAAGCTAGTTCAGGGAGCATGGTAGCTGTTGGTATAACCCCCAGCTGCATCATTTCCCGTCCGGTTTCATAAACATACATCTGCACATAACCCCAAAGGGTTTGAACCGTCATATAAACAGCTACACCGGCATCATGTGCTCGTTTCAATGCCGGATACAGTGGTTTATTCACATGACCCAATCCGGTTCCGGCTATGATAATTCCACGATATCCTTTTTCAATTAACGAATCAATAATATCGGGTCTCATATTGGGATAATAGTAGACTATGGATACTTTCTCTTCAAAGGCAGTATTAATGAGGACATTTTTATCACTTCGTCGTTTTTTATAATCGGTTCGCAGAGGTGTAATTTTTTCATTATCTACCATAGCGATTGGGATGTCCCCTATAGTGCGGAAGGTGGATCGATAACTGGAGTGCATTTTTCGAACACGCGTACCGCGATGCAGCAAGGCGTATTGATCCGATGTGGGACCAAACATGCAAACCAGAACTTCGGCAATGTCACTTTCAGCGGCTGTCTTTACAGCATGTATAAGATTGGAAGCGGCATCGCTGGATGGCCGGTCTGAAGATCGTTGTGAACCCACCATTACTATAGGAACTGGTGAATTCTGCACCATGAACGAAAGAATCGCGGATGTATGATGCATAACATCCGTTCCATGTCCGATAACAATGCCATCAATGCCTTTTTCAATTTCCTCACCAATGGCTTCGGCTAATCTGATCCATTGCTCTGGTCCCATATTTTCACTGAATACGCCGTACAATTTTTCAGTCTGCAAATTACAGATATCCGCTAATTCGGGTACGGAACCGTACAATTCTCCCGGAGAGAAGGCTGGTATCACAGCACCGGTTCGGTAATCGAGTCGACTGGCAATCGTACCGCCAGTGCCTAATAACTTTACATTGGGCTTTTGATCTTCAAAAGGAAATTCTTTTTCCGGTATTTTGTATTCAGCAATCTTTCGATCCATTTCTTTTATCGATTTGATTGTCTCTGTGGCAACCCCAATATTGTATCCGTTTTTTAATTTTAAAACGATATGTCTGGGATCTGAGGTCTCGGATCGCGGCAAAATTAAACCGGAAAATAATCCTCGCGTTGTCTGCATTTTTACTTCAGACCACACCCGAACGTTATTCTTTTTCAATATATTTAAGGCAGGATTCCGGTACCCTTTATAATCTTCGCTCATTTATGCCTCCTGCTTTCTCATCGCGACCCAAATTTGCTCATTTACAATTTTACCCGGTATTTTTCCGCGCACTTTCTGCATCATTTTTCCCATTATTTGTTTATGTATTATTTCTTCAGATACATTTTTATTGATCTTACTTTTAATAGCTTTATTAATTAAATCTTCCAGGGTTTTATCACTGATTTTTTCCGCTATATAAT
Organism: Calditrichaceae bacterium; assembly: GCA_037382875.1. Classification (GTDB taxonomy): domain Bacteria; phylum Calditrichota; class Calditrichia; order Calditrichales; family Calditrichaceae; genus JAFGKZ01. The sequence goes on from JARRPN010000480.1 coordinate 1,467, forward strand.
TGTGGATTTCATCCATTAAATCGGATTGTTCTCCTGATAATACATTTATAAAAATAATATCTGCTGCTTCAGATAGGGCAGGATATTGGGCAGCTTGTTTAAAAAAGTCTTTCCACATATCTGGAGTAATATTCTCAACTCTTAAGCCGGCTCTTTTCCATTCGGTGGTCTTTTCGAACATAATTCGGACAGCAAGGATTGGTTTAATACCTAACTTTCTAATGATGAATTCAAACAATTCAGCTTTGGGTGATGAGGCAATTTTAGTGATTAAATGTTCCGGTATGCCAATTTTTCTATATTTCTTCTCACGTATCCACAATTTTTCAGGTACATTTTTTGATAGGTTATCAATACGTTCGGATGAAATTTCCAACGGGGGAAGATCCGTATCCGGATACATTCTACTGGGGCCGGGCAATATACGTTCGAATCCATTGGTTCCATCTATCATTGCCTGCCGGGTTTCACTCGGAACACCCATGATGGCTTCTTTAGCGCGTATTTTAATTTCTTCAACTGCGCTGATTACATCTTTTATAGTCCCCCATACCAGGATCAGAGCATCACGTGAGGTGGCATTAACGGCCTTTCTGATCCGATTCCCGGCAAGGCTTTCAATGCTTTCTTCTGTACTCTCTGAGGTTACTATATTTGGAGAGCGGGTTAAACAGGATATCACGCGTACCCTATCTGAAATTTCTCTGGAAAAGACTCTGCCTGTTTGAGTCGGGAAACTTAAAATACCACTGTAACCTTTTAAATTCACACAATGCACTTCTTCACCGCGTTTTATTGCCTGATGAATGGGCTCCCACGAAGTATTTTTTAGATACTGGGTAACATTCTCTGAGTTGGCCTCGTAATAAATTTGCCACATCAGCAACTTCCTGGGGTGTTCTCATATCAGGGTGTGTTACCGTCTCTGTTAGAGGCATGCCCAATCTATCGGTTACATAGGTCCGTGTATGCGAAATATCAGAAATCTCCCTACACGAGTCTTCTTCCAAGCCAAGCTGAATTAATCTGATTTTTCTGTTCTTATAGGGGATCCAGCCATCAATACCAACAATGGTCGTACGCTGGAAACCGGTTGGAATACTGCCATCCAGATATTGCTTTCGAGCAATATGAATTTCACTGACCAGTTTATAGTTCATCAGCATGGCTATTTCGAGGGCAATATCAAGAGCTTCCTGATTAATCTGAAAGGGAGGGGTGTCATCCATTTCATAGGTACAAACCGATTCATGATTTATCTGATAGATAATTTCCTTTTTTGTTTTGAATTCCATCAGGGCCGTGCCGTCGTATTCTCCCAGTTCCGAGAGGGTGGGGCGCATATGGCGTAGAATTTCTGCATCATATTCTTTATTGTATTTGCCAGCCGGGCAACGGCAAAATAATTTCTTCTCAGTCAGTAATTGCTGATGGATTTCCAATCCGGCTTTCAATCCAAGTTCAGAATAATCTTTATCGGTCATTTCGGTGTAGGGCTTCAATAATAGATTCATGTCGATTTCCATGATTTATATTCGTTATAATTGCACCAAAAAATATACACATTTTAAATGATATATTTAAGTTAAATTCGATAAAATCATCTGCATCGTTAATTAATTTTTTGTGATTAGATATTTAGCGGGCATTTTACATATAATTTGTATATATTATAAAAACTTTCCTGTGTTTTTAAAATTGAAATAATTGGAGAAAAGATATGGAAATTTTAGATAATATGACTATGCTTGAAATTATTATTAATGTAGTTATTCTAATTGTTTTAATATTAGTTACCCGTCATTTTTTTATACATATTTTAGGAAAATCTCCGGGAAAAATGGCGAAAAAAGGATCACCCGAAACAGAGCTGCAAAAAACAAAATATTTGAGCTGGATCGATCGGTTCAGAGATGAATATGAAAAACAGATTAAATATGTACAGGAATATCAGGTTAATCTGGTAAAATTCGGTGTCTATCTTTTAGTAATTCTTATTTGTCAAAATACTGTTGATATAAATTTTGACACTGCAGGTATTTTACAAATAGTATTTTTCATCTTTGGTTTTATCTTATTCATAAGTATGCTTTGGAATGCTATCAAAATACTACCATCGATCCTAAAAATGTCCAAAGAAATAAACGATTTTCAGAATAGAAATAAAATCAGTGATGAAGGCTTAGAAATTTATGATAAAAAATTCTTTGGTGTGACTATGAAGGATGTCGTTGGACTAAGAAAAGAAAATCGTAACGATACATATAACGAATAACTATATTTGAACAAATTATTGAAAACGGGGTGCGAAATGAAAGCTATTCATATAAGCATTCTAATATTTTTCTTCCTGTTAGCTAGTAACGCAATCTCACAGCAGGACTCTATTGTAACCGGTTATATCGATGTAAATGACGGTAAGCTGTATTATGAAATGACTGGCAATGGCGATGAAACCATTGTTTTAATCCATGATGGACTCGTACATCACGCTATTTGGGATAGTCAATTTGTGGCTTTCGCTAAAAACTTTAAAGTGGTGCGATATGATCGCCGTGGCTATGGAATGTCGC
>JARRPN010000481.1:0-2327 GCA_037382875.1 Calditrichaceae bacterium
ATATCTTATTGACTAATTTATTCGAAAATTTCTGATGCATATTATGAGAAATTTCATCGGATAGTTCTTTTAGCTTTACTCCATATTCTGAGTCTGAGAATATATTATCCGATATTTCTTTCTCAATTTTTTTCAAACTTGTTTCGTAAAAACGAATAACATTTGACCAATATTCATCAATCCTATATTTATTAAATACATCCTGGGCTTTTTTTGTTAACAGTGCATCTTTATTTATGAGCAGCATCAAAAAAGCAGCATTTATCTTGCGAGAAATTGACACATCAGATGATTCATCGAGAGACAATTCTTTGATAATATCCATATTCGAATTGAATTCTTTTAGTATCTGGGGTTGGATAATATATTCTATGATATGGCTTAAGTAAGGAATCATAAATTGGATATTAGTTAATTAAAACGATGTCAAAGTAATCAAATTAAATTTATGGAATGATCATTTAAATAACAAAAGTGAAAGGATTTTTTACATATCCGGTTTTGACACCAGATGGATTTTTATTATTAATCGATTTGATTCAATTTTTACTTGACCAAATTTTTTCTGATAATCTTCAAAAACAAATCCATTGTTATTTTCTTCGACGATTCTTAAATATGGATCCAGATTATCTATGAGATTTTTTAATACTTTTTGGGCATTATCATTATCAAGATAAGGTATTATTATTTGAGCGTATTCTCCTTCATTCTCTGATCTGTAATTAGCTACTACACCAAATTTTTTTCCTTCCAGCTGCAGAATATCCCCCTCGCCAAAAGTATAGATAGGTTGCAGAGCATACTGTCCTCTAATTATTTTTTCTGAATCCTGAATTTTATTATTATCAGGGAGGATACTTAAAAGCTCGATTGACTTAGAATCCGGTATCGTGCTTAATAAATGATTAAGCATCGCCGGCATGACTTCATATGCTACATCATTGCCCTTAAAATTATTTAACTGAATATATAAGTTACTTTTAACAACGAGCGCTTGATATTTATTAGTGGAATTACGTGCCTGAATAGCTTCAGAAGATGCTTCCTGTCCGCATTTCATTAAATATATACCCAGGGCTGCTTCAGGATTTTCCATGCAATAGACTTCCAAGCTTAGGTCGGCTTCACCATTAGAGTAATCCTGTACAAGCAATGAATCGAAACCAAATTCAAGGAATAATTCAGCGCCGCCATCGATATAACCATAAAGATCATTCTTATAAAATGTTAGCTGGTAATCAGATTTATGCCAGTCTTTTATAAAATTATTTTCGGGAAGCGTTATCGATCCGCAAATAGCAATTTGAATTAATATTATATTTACTAAAACTATCTTTTCTACATAGTACATTAAACATCCTTTTACTTTTTATCGCTATATAAACCTTTATAAACCAAGATAATCACTGCATCAAATTCCAAGTTACTTATCCATAATTTTTTCAATTTCACTTATTGTCTTTGGCAAATCTGAACTAAGCACTTCATTACCATCACTGGTTATTAATACATCATCTTCAATACGCGCACATACACCCCAATAATCCTGGTTTACTGTGCTGTCATTTTCGTATAAATAAATATGCGGTTCAAATGCAAACACCATATTCTCTTCAAGATAACGATAGTTTGATGTATACGGATCATGTACATCAAGACCTATACAATGCCCCAAACCAGCTGGAATATATTGTCTGTAAGTATGATTTGAAATTATTTCTGATTTAGTACCTGTAATAATTCCCTTTTCAAGTAAACGATCTATTATGATATCACGAGATAGGTAAAAAAGATTAGCATAACTTTCTCCAGGTATAGCTGCTGCTAAAACTGCATTATGTGCTTCGAGAACGATTTTATATATAGTAGCCTGCTGTTCTGAAAATTTACCGTTTACGGGTAGCGTACGTGTAATGTCTGATGCATAATAGCTATATTCTGCTCCAAAATCTATCATTACTAAATCACCATCCAACATTTCTCTTTGATTGGCTTCGTAGTGAAGGGTATTGATATTAGAACCTGAGGCGACAATGGTTGGAAAAGCACTTCTTGGGCAACCGTTCAATCTAAGGAAGTAATCAAAGAGTGCGTCAACTTCGTACTCATACATTCCCGGTTCTATTGTTTTCATAGCCTCAGTAAATGCCTGAACTGCAACTTCTGCAGCTTTTCGAATTGCGTTAATTTCAATTACTGATTTTAGTACTCTCATCGAATTTACTACATCATCAATATTATGATATGTCAATTCTTTTTCGACTGAATTATAAAAGGAATCAGCAACACTCTGATTTATTTCAATATTTGTATAGACATCCGTA
>JARRPN010000482.1:0-3497 GCA_037382875.1 Calditrichaceae bacterium
GAAGTTTCGTCCAACACTTAGCATGCTTTTAGTGACTATCCTGGCGATGGTTATCATGCGTCATCAGTTACGCACTATGTATCTGGATGGTAAATTCAGTTTAAGCAGCTTGGAAATGACACCCCAGTATAGTGTAATGATTTTATTTTTTATTGTACTGGCAGTTGGACTTTATTCCGTTTGGTATATGCTTAAAGCGGCATTTGCAAATAAAGACGGGAGGACAGCCTGATGAATTATCCGATTTGGGAACTTACAACTGTGGGCGGTGGCTCTCTGATCGCCCTGATTGCAATTCTGCATGTATATATCTCGCATCTTGCTGTTGGCGGCGGTCTGTTTTTATGGCTAACCGACTGGAAAGGATTCAGGGAAAACAGCGTTGATCTTCATGCCTATGTAAAAAAACATACTTGGTTCTTTTTACTCTTAACTATGGTTTTTGGCGGGATGAGCGGCGTTGGTATCTGGTTTATTATAGCACTCGTCTCACCGGCAGCTACTTCTTCTCTTATCCATAATTTTGTTTTTGGCTGGGCTATTGAATGGGTATTTTTTGTAGGTGAAATTACAGCTCTATTGGTATATCATTATAAGTTTGATTCGCTGGGTCGCAAAGCCCGGTTGAATGTAGCATTTCTATATTTTCTCTTTGCCTGGTTAAGTTTGGTAATTATTAATGGTATCCTGGCTTTCATGTTGACTCCGGGCAAATGGCTGGAAACACAGAATTTCTGGCATGGTTTCTTCAATCCCAGTTATTTCTCATCGCTGGTGTTTCGCACATTTATAACCATCATGGTGGCTGGTTTATTTGGTTATGTTACCAGTGTATTTACCAAAGATAATGATTTTCGTAATAAAATGATGAAGTACTGTTCCAAATGGCTATTATACCCGATCCCGGGATTAATTCTTTCGGCTATCTGGTATTATTACTCCATTCCGGAAGCCGTTCGGATAACTAATTTTACACTTAATCCCCAAAGTACTTTGTTTGTGAATATATTTATTGTTTTAACCATCGTATTGTTTGTGGGTGGTGTAATTCTGTCTTTGAGGTCTTCATTATTCATACAAAGAATTTTAACTTTTATCCTTTTAATTATAGGCTTGGTTTGGATGGGAGGTTATGAATATAGTCGTGAGATTGCCCGTAAACCGTATGTGATTGAGCAATATATGTATTCCAATTCAATACTTAAATCGGATATCGATAAAATCAATAAAGCCGGGATGCTTCAATCAGCCCGTTGGATAAATTTACGTGAAATTACCGATGACAATAAAATGAAAGCCGGTAAAGGGATTTTTAACCTGCAGTGCTTAAGCTGCCACACGGTAAACGGTATCCGAAATGATGTCGTTGAAAAATCACAGGGATATACCTATTTGGGGATTTTATCACTGTTAAATGGTCAGGGTAAAGTTCAAAATTATATGCCGCCGTTTGCAGGAACAGAAGAGGAAAAAGGGGTACTGGCTGCGTATATTATTAAAGATTTATTACATAAAGAACTTACACCTGAATCGGCACCATTTAATGTGAAACAGGTTAAAGGTGATATACCGGAATTTAATGCAAAAATGGATAAATATGTTTTATTAGTCTGGAATGATTTGGGCATGCATTGTATTTCAGACAGTGATCCCTGGTTTGTGATTTTGCCCCCGGCCAATACACTAGAAGCTCAGTTAATAAAAAGGGGAGAAATACCGGAACTTATCAGCGAAGGTGTTACATTAAAATATGAAGCTCCTGAAGGATTTAAAAATCCGGCCAAACATGTGGATTTCTGGAAATATTCCGAGAAGACCTTTGGAACAAAACTTCAGAAAAATATGGGTTTATTCGGCAACGGTATGGATGGCGATTTTGAATTTAATGAAGACCGGATGAGCTTTATGGCTGCAGGTATACCGGTGGTGCCATATAGTGATGACGGTACCTATCTGCCCTATCCATTGTTTACGGTGAAGGCCGTAGATGATGAAAGCGGGGATGTACTGATTGAAACTAAAGTAGTGGCACCAACTTCAACTGAAATGGGTTGCAGGAACTGTCACGAAGGTGGATGGCGATATAACAATGTGGCTGGTATCGATGAAAAAACATCTACGCATATTCTCGCTGTACATGATCGCATTAATGGGACGGATTTACTGGATCAGGCCAAGCAGGGGAATCCCAAATTATGCCAGAGTTGTCATGCGGATCCAGCGTTGGCTGCTGAAGGTGATTCAACTGTTGTCAATTTTTCAGCTGCGATGCACGGCTGGCATGCCAATTACATGCCCTATAATGATGCGCGTGCCTGTGTAGATGACATTAATCCGCGTTGGCCTTGGATAAAAGAGCCGGACTGCCTGACTTGTCATGAGGATTTTGATCAACCTATCGGAGATAGCGGTTATAATGTCTGGAATGATGAATTTGAAGAATTATACCGTATACGTACGGACAATGTAGGCATTCGCTGTGAAGCCTGTCACGGATCTACTCATGCCCTGTATCCGGCTAAAAATCCGTTCAGTAAAAATCGCGATAATATGCAGCCGATGCAGTATGCCAATCAACCCACACCAATTGGTTCAAATTTGAAATGTGAAACATGCCATACCATAAAAATGGAAGAGTCGGTACACCATGAGAATATGGAACATATGTTTCGCAATGCGGATTTGTTGGAGTAATCTTAGGGATATAAAGATTCAATTTTATTAATTAAAGAAGAGTAATAATAGACATTAAAAATGATTCCATATCAGTTGAAAAATTAAAAGCCCGTGTTTTGCAATCATTGAATAAATTCGTATATTTGCTGCGCAAATAGTGGTGTGTTAGTTTGTCAATGTGATTGACTATGCATTGGCCAAATAGTTTGCTCTAAACTTATATATTCCTCAGCATTTACGAGTATTTTATATAGATATAAATTACAAACACGGATTTGTAATTGGATTGTGATGGAAAAGGATTTTAAATTTTGTAATTGATAAACATATCAATAAGCTCTTCTATATTTTAAGTACTTTTCCATCAAACTATAATATTCATGGATATCGCTTCATATAACATAAGTGATATTCGTGTAAATGTATTTACATAATGCAAATTTTTATTAAACATAAACTTAAATCAGATTGATTGAAAATAATAAATTGAGAGGATTAGCTATGAATATGCGCCTGTTTTTTGTTACAGTTTTTCTATCATTTATGTTTTTTATGACTTTATTGGCACAACCCCGCGAATGGGAAGACATCTCTCAGGAAGAATTGCTTATGGAAGGAATTGAAGAAGATCCAGAGGCAGATGCGGTGATTTTGTTTAATACATGTCGTATACAAATTACTCCGGAGTTTGACCTGGAAAAATTTCATCATAAACGTATTAAAATTTTAACAGAAACCGGGAAGGAATATGCAAGTATTGAAATACATTTTTGGCACGAAGATAGAATTCATGATCTTGAAGCTAAGTGTTATACTACGGA
>JARRPN010000483.1:0-4596 GCA_037382875.1 Calditrichaceae bacterium
GTGAAATGGCAAATCCTTTCACAATTGAATTTGTTGTCAGATTCAAATCAGTATTTTTAGCAGCCTCCCAACTCGCTCCCTGATCTCTCGATATATATATTCCGTGTTCGCCCCAAGTACCCATAAAAATTTCACCGGATGTATTACTGGTAAGCGCTGTTATGCTCCACCATTGCATACCAATAGCATTATCAGATATATCGGTCCATGTCGCTCCATTGTCTTCAGACTTAAATATTCCCTGTCCTGATGTACCGGCATATATAGTGCTGCCATCCGGTATTAATAATGAATAGATTCTTTTTGGCGCACCTTCGCCATCCAATGGATACCAATTCTTGCCATCATCATCTGATTTGTATATGAAACCATTACTGGGTCCTGCAAAGATTTCTCCATTTCCATTCATTGCAAATGAATTCGGATTACCTCCCTCAGGGCCACTGGTTTGCTTCCATAGTGGTTCCTGTGCAAATAGGTTAATAGTAAACAATAATATAAGCGTAATTGAGTATGATGTTATTGATTTCATGGGATTACTAATTCCTTCATACTTTTTCGCCTTTCTTTGAATGCGGCGTCGCATCAAGTCAATCTGATGATTGAGTTGCTTCATCATGTGGAAACGGTCGGCGACGATCTGGGCATGAGGCAGTTTCTTACGTACCGCATCTTCAATGCCCGTGCTGCTGAAAGGTGTAACACCTACTTTTTTACCGTTGACATAGACTTCTGTTTCTTCAGGAACGGATTTAATTTTTAATGTAAAAATTCTTTTAAGATCAGCAGAGAAAGATTTACTCTTCCCTGTTTCAATAGAGATTTTTTCTTCAAAAGATGCATAACCGCTTTTTTGAACTTTTAAATGATGTTGTCCCGGAGAAACTTCCTGTAAATTGATTGGTGTTTTTCCAACTAAACGATTATCGATATAGACTTCACAATTGTCTGGTATGGAATTAACTGAAATTTTACTGGTTTGTACGGCAGGAGTTGGTGTTTTTTGTAATCCACTCAACTCATTGGTTATCGATTGCATAAGCGCCACCAGACCCTCTATTTCACCCTGGTAATCACGCGTAATGGATTTAACTATTTTAGCCGTTGCAACGTCTATCAGAACGATATCAATCGTATATAATCTACCAATCTTTCCTATGGAACCTGTAATCATTTCTTCAACACCAAGAATCTGTCCGGCCTCAATAGCACATTCAGCAGAGGTACAGCCGCTCATCTGGAAACCCTGTTCCTTAAGGATTTCTTCCATCTGACCACGATCAACCACATCAAATGCATTGGTTCTGACCAGGAGAGAACGCAATCGATCGGACAAAGAACTAATTTCAGATTGTGTCAATCCTCCATGACTGCTTAAATCAATCACAGCAATATTTGTCTTCTGAGTCCCCTGGGCATGACTCAGTTGAATAGATAAATGAACAAATAATAAAATCATGAAAGGGATGAGAAACTTCTTCATCATTTTCTCCATAAATATTAAATTTCGAAATATATTAACATTCGCTTAATAGTAATAAGAATTAACGACATTTTATACCTAATATTAACTATTTTTTTCGAATATTATCAATTATTTTCTTATTTTTTGTAATGAATAACAGGTTATCTATATTATTGATCATCCGGTAATCAGGAATTAAAATCTAATGAATTTTTCTGTAATTATTCCAGTTTTTAATCGTAAAAAATTAATTCAACGTGCCATTAAGTCTGTGATTAATCAGACAAGATCTGCACAAGAAATTATTGTAATTAATGACGGTTCGACAGATGGGACACAATCGGTATTGTCGGAATACAAAGACAGCATTAAAATTATTAATCAATCGAACCGGGGCGTTTCTGCTGCGCGCAATGCAGGAATTCGAATAGCAAAAAATGAATGGTTGACTTTTTTAGACAGCGATGATGAGTGGCATAAGGATAAATTATTAAAGGCTGAAGAATTTCATGTTAGATATCCGGAGTATAAAATATTTCAGTCAAATGAGATCTGGATACGAAATGGTAGGCGTGTTAATCCTAAAAATAAGCACCAAAAATATGAAGGATGGATATATAAACAGAGTCTGCCTTTATGCATTGTTTCACCTTCTGCTGTTGTAATAAAAAAAGAGGTTTTTCAAAAAGTAGGTCTATTTGATGAAGATTTTGTGGTCTGTGAAGATTATGATCTTTGGTTGCGTATTTCGAGAATATATAAAATTGGATTGGATGACTATCAGGGAATTGTTAAATATGGCGGACATGCGGATCAGCTTTCACGAAAATACTGGGGTATGGATCATTACCGAATAAAAGCTATGGAAAAGCAGATTAATGACCCGTTGTTGCCCGATGATCTTCGTGAAGCTACGTTACGGGAACTATGTATTAAACTTAAAATTCTTATCAAGGGTTATCAAAAGAGGAACAAAAATACAGATGAATTTAGAGATAAACTGAATCAATATAAAAACGAATTAACTTCCTGATAAAATTTTAAGTTTAATACATAGTTCCCGTAACGTAGCAATGCTGACAATAACCGGAGCTTCCCATGGGCTTATCCATGGAACGGGGATAAGGTAGAGTACGTCCCACTCCAGCCATTCAGCCGGCCAGTTTATAAATACTTTCAACCAGAAATAATAAAAAATATCCCACAATCCAAAATTAAACAGAAAAAAGGCGAACCTTTGCTTAAATGTATCCGCGGCTAATACGGCACTGAACCACAAAATAATAATGGTTGCTGCTTCGCGTCCTATCTCAATGATAACAATATAATTTTGAAGTATTTTAATTGGAAAATGAAAACCATTAGGATAATATATCTCTCTGAGATAAACCACTATAGCCGATTCAACATAAGCAAGTGATACAAATAATATAATAAATGTAAATATTGTTTTATGTATTGATTTCATTATAATTAACTTGTAAAAAAACAAAGGCAAATGCAATTAATTGTGAATTGATCTCTTTACTTTGTCTATTCAGATGATACTATATTATGTTTTTTTCACTGTACTAATATAAACCTATTCAATATGTATAATTAGTATCGTTTGTAACGTCTTCTTATCTTTCATGTCAGTTTATAAATGGTTGACGAAGCACGTTTATATTTATTATCTTTCCCATATCTCTTCCCGTATCTACAACAAGTATAGGAGAAGGAATGGCACCTATAGAAAATGGATTTTCCATAAATCTAGCTGAGTATATGACTAATGCTGTGTCTGTAGTCAGCTATGAAGCGGATCGAAAATTTATTTATGTAAATCCGACATGGGTTAAATTAACCGGCTATTCACCTGAAGAAGCTTATGAAATGTCTTCGATGGATCTGGTCCATCCGGATATGAGAGAAATGGTTGCTAAACGTGCTGTTGCGCGGATGAAAGGTGAAGATGAGCCAGAACAATACGAACTTAAGGTGATAACTAAGGATGGCAGAACAGCCTGGGCGGAATTTTTTATTCGAAGTATTGACTACTTTGGTAAACCAGCATTCTTAACGGTTGCTAATGATATAACCGAAAGAAAAGAAGCGCAGATAGAATTGGTAAAAATGCGCAATATATTAACAAATGCAATGAACATCGCACGATTGGGATATTGGGAATATGATGTAGAGGAAGATATATTTAGTTTTAATGATCAGTTCTATTCCATATTTCAAACTAATATTGAAAAAATAGGGACATACAAGATGTCCTCTAAGCAATATGCAGATACATTTTTCTTCCCCGAAGAAAGAGATATTGTTCATAGTGAAATTAATGAAGGGATTAATGCGACTGATCCGACTTTTAAGAGAAGATTGGAACACCGGGTAAAAAATCCAAACGGACAAACCGGATATATTTCTGTCCATTATTTTATCGAAAAAGATGAAAATGGACGCACAATTAAATTATATGGTGTGAACCAGGATATAACTGTTTATAAGAATATAGAAATTGAACTCAAAAATAATGAAGAAAAATTAAGAAGCATTTTTCGTGCTGCGCCAACCGGAATAGGGGTTGTAGTAAACCGGGTATTTACAGAAGTGAATAATACTATTTGCCAATTGACTAATTATAGCAGAAAAGAATTAATTGGTAAAAGTGCGCGCATGTTGTATGTATCAAAAAAAGAATTTGATCGGGTAGGCAAAGAAAAATATAAACAAATTTCTCAAAAAGGAACCGGTTCAGTTGAAACACAATGGAAAACAAAGAACGGTGAGATTCTGGATATTGTTCTAAGCTCAACTCCAATAGATATTAATGATTTAAATAAAGGAGTTACTTTTACTGTATTAGATGTAACAGCACGCAATCAAGCTGAAAAAGCTCTTGAAGAAAGCGAACAATTATTTAGAAGTTTATATGAGAATTCAACTATTGGAATATATAGGACAACTCCTGATGGTAAAATACTGATGGCCAATCCTGCAGCTGTTAAGATGCTGGAATATGATTCATTTGAAGATTTAGCCAAGATAAATTTAGAAGAGGCAGGGTATGAGCCATCGTACTCCAGGAAAGATTTTAAAGATCAGCTTGAAAAGAGTGGTATCATAACAGGATTAGAAAGTGC
>JARRPN010000484.1:0-4587 GCA_037382875.1 Calditrichaceae bacterium
ATCGGACACTGTAAAATCCATTGTAAATTCCTGCCATTCTGTAGTAAGATCAGCAGGACGGATAAAACCGTATTCATTATATGCATAATTTCCAACTGTAAAATTAACTTGTGAACCGGCAGCACTGGATTTAGCCCATACCGAATAACTGTATGTCTCACCAGGTGTTACGTGAATACTATCGGCTATTATCTGTATATCCCATTGATTTGTTCCGGCAGCATTTACGGTTACCTTTAATGCTCTACTACCCTGTTGTACTGTATCATCCACAACTTGAAACACAGCATCACCATCACCACCAAGTTCAATTACCCAGCCTTCCAACTCAGTTCCGGATACCGTATCAACAGCTGAACTCTCAAATCCACCATTTGTATTCAGCTGAGCGTTAACGACTGCTGGTATTATCATTAACACGAGTATCAGACAATATTTGAATAAATTATTAAATTGTCTTTTATTATTGCGCATTTGTATCTCTCCACATTTTATTCAACAAATATGTTTATTAAATATATATAAAATTTATTGAAAAATCATATAATTTTAATATATAAATTTAAGTAAAACCTTATTAACATTACTTTGCTTTATATCATCCACCTGGTCAACAAGACAACTTAAATTCTATTGTTAATTTTACTTATGGTAAAATCTTTTAAGCGAATAAAGAATAACTTTATACCAATGAAAATGTTTATAATTATCTTCTCCTCTGTAAAACCAACCTGCTAAAAAAACAGATATGTAAACAATTTAGCTTACGTCACCCTGAATCACGCCAATAGGCGGATCAGCCCGCTGGCCGACTTGTGTCAGGGTCTACATTTTAGTTGAAATAGATTCCGAAACAAGTTCGGAAAGACGTTAGATATCAATTTTATTACTAAATTTCATAAAATAGACTATTTTCGCACAACGGATTTAATTTTATAAAATACATACTATCTGATTAGATTATTCAAGCCTGGTGTTATTTATAATACAGGATAATGTTACTCTTCAGAAGAAAATTCATCGTATATAAAAATATATTTACCTTTGCTGATGAAGTTTGCGATACTCACGTAATCCAAGCCCTTTTTCCTTTTTAAAATATCGTGAGATATGTTCCATATCAGTGAAATTAAAATAGGATGTAATATGCGAAATAGGAAGATCTGTTTCTAACAATAATTTAGTTATTAATTCAACACGTATTTTCCTGATTTTATCATAGATAGATAAATGAATGGATTTTTTGAACTTTTGTTCTAAAGTACGCCTGCTCACATTCGTTGCTTTTACAACATCCCTGATTAAAATTTTATTCTTAGCATTTTCTTTAATAAACCGCAGAGCTGATGCGACTTCTGCATCATCAACCGCAAGAATATCCGATGATTGACGTTGTGCAATGTGAGTGGGTGATACGTGGATTTGTTTACTTTCTATATTCTGATTATTAATCATTTGATCCAATAGTTTGGCAGCTTCAAAACCTGCTGTTTCAACATTCATAGCAATACTGGTGATTGGAGGATCTTCTGTTTCACATACCAGTGGATCATTATCCACACCTATTACGGCAACATCCTCCGGAACTCTCAAGCTGAGTCGCTTGCACACATCCAGGATATTTTGGGCTCTGTCATCATTGCAGGCCATTAAACCAACAGGTTTTGGTACCCTTTCCAACCAATTGCAAACATGCTGCTGTTCTTTTTCCCAGTCTATAATCTCTTTAATTTGGGGTGAATTATAGACATGTGTTTCAAAACCTGCCTCGGCATTATATTTACAAAAATGTTGTTTTCGGTTGTTTGACCACTCAAAATGGTCAAACCCAAAATACGCATAATTTTTAAATCCTTTTTCAATAAGATGTTCACTTGCCATCTTTGCAATCAAATCGGAATCTGTAACAACAGCAGGTAAATCCTGTGACAAAGATGAATCATGCTGGACCAGAATGGTAGGAATTTTCAGACTAATCAATTCATCCTTAATCAGTGAATCCCGCATGATAATTCCATCCGGTTTCCAATTGGTCAATTTGGGTATGGATGATTTTAATCCAATTTGCTCTTTGTAAAAAGACCATGGACCATTAAGCCTTGAATAGCGGGCGATTCCAATAATCATCTGGCGTCCAAATTCACGCGAAGATTCAATAAGTAAAATGATTCGTTTCATTCGTGCTTTGTATAATGAAATTTAATCTATTAAGAGACCCTAAAAAATGATTCACTATGAATCAATTCAACGCTGTTACAATGGAATATTAATAATTCAATACGATCTTTCCAAAATATTATAAATACATAATTAGTATGCTGAAAATATATATTTATATCCCGGTTCGGTCTTAATATCATATAAATATGTTTTTCTTAGAGAAGTTGTCTTTAATTTTACCTGCGATGATATTATGGGATCTTTTATCTGCGGCACTTGATAGAATGGATTATTATTTATTCCATCGGCATCAATAAGTATCACATCACCTTCTGCCTTCAATGAAGAGAATGTACGAATTCGGCAGTTTCCGCCCAGATTTGATTTAATTACTAATTTTGAAATTTCACCATTTTCCCAAATCATATCTTCTATTTCAAACCCACCACGTAAACGTAAACCTTTAATACTGCCAGTTTTCCAGGCATCAGGCAGCGCAGGAAGGATAAAAATTGCTCCATCATTGCTTTGAACAAGCATTTCAGCTACTCCGGCAGAGAAACCAAAATTCCCATCTATCTGAAACGGTGGGTGAGCATCGAACAGATTCGGATAGGTGCCTCCTCTGGGTCTTCCGCCTTGACTGATAGAAGGTGTTAACTGATCGGTAATTAGCTTTAGTGCATGGTCACCATCAAGCAGATGTGCCCACAAATTTACTTTCCAACCCATGGACCAGCCGGTGGATTCATCACCGCGTGCTATAAGTGAGGTCTTAGCAGCTGAAAATAATTCCGGCGTTCTGTATGGTGATATCTGATTGGAAGTTAAAGTCTCTTTTATATTTAAAACAAATTCTTTATCTGTATTTAAGATTTCCGCTGAATTTATTGTTTTAGTAAACAGATCAAACAGTAACTGGTTATCCATCGTGGTGCCGGCAGCTATCGAAGATCGTGGATGAACTAAGGGAGCGTTTTCGGGAGAAACAGAGGGACTTACAACCAGCCACTTATGCGTCGGTTCTTCAACCAGAAAGCTTAAGTAAAATTCAACCGCGCTTTTCAGCACCGGGTAAACTGATTTCAGATAATCCTTATCACCGTTATATTCGTATTTTTCATACAAATGCTGACAGAGCCAGGCGCCGCCCATAGGCCACATACCCCAGAATGCACCATCAATTGGGCCGCACATCCGCCAGATATCCGTATTGTGATGCAAAACCCATCCTTCTGCGCCATACATATCTTTCGCTGTTTGTCTTCCGACCTGAGAAAGTTCTTTGACCATTTGGATTAACGGTTCATTCATTTCGGTTAGATTGGTGGATTCAGACGGCCAGTAATTCATCTCCGTATTTATATTGACCGTGTATTTGCTATCCCAGGGTGGATTAAGTTGATCATTCCAAATCCCCTGAAGATTAGCGGGCTGCCCACCGGGCCGTGAGGAAGAAATGAGCAGATAACGGCCAAATTGAAAACATAAGGCCACTAATTGCGGATCATTGCCTTTGGCAAATTGTTCAATACGAAGATCAGTAGGATTCTTAACAGAATCGGTTACGCCAAGATCAATACTTACCCTGTTAAAATATTTCTGGTAATCGGTAATATGATCCTGCAAGACCTTAGTATAATTTTTTTGCAGAGCCTTCTGTAGAAACGCATTTGCTCTTTCACCGGCGTTGGCGCTGATATCCTGATAATTATTAAAACTTGAAGCCATTGAAATATAAAGCGTTGCGGCATTGGCATTGTTAACCGTTAAACTGGTATCCGTTGCTGATACCGACCCGACATCGGTAATAATTTTAACATGCGCCTGGAACTTAACAGCGCCTTTGATTGAATCGCAGTCACCGGTCACACCGGACATAATTAATTTATCATTATCTTCCGTTGAAATATCAACCTGAGCTGGATGATTCATGGTAGCTGTGAAATTGATTTTGCCGGGTTGGCTGGCCGTAATTTTCAGAATAATAACCTGGTCCGGAAACGATGCAAAAGTCTCACGTTTGTAGGTTACTCCATCAACATCATAGCGGGTAATTGTTACAGCCGTTTCAAGATTCAATTCACGATAATAATTTATAAATTTTTCATGTCCCGGAAATATGAGATTTAAATTTCCAACGGTTTGATAGGGCATACCCTGTGAATTTCGACTTATAAATTTTTGATTAACCAGATCCTGCGCTTCCTTATACTTGCCGTCAAAAATAAGTTGTCTGACTTTCGGCAAAGCTTCTTTGGCATCGGGATTATCATTACGATACGGCTGCCCGGCCCAAACGGTATTTTCATTGAGCTGTATTTTTTCTTTGAAAGGATTTCCAAAAACCATAGCGCCTAAGCGTCCATTACCGACAGGCAAAGCCTCAACCCATTGTTTGGCAGGTTGATTATACCATAGTTTTAA
>JARRPN010000485.1:0-3185 GCA_037382875.1 Calditrichaceae bacterium
GTTGCCAGTGTCATTTTCATCAACATAAATTCTGCCGGAAGATTTTACATTCCTGAAAAATACAAATCCGTCATTAGATCCCGAATATTTTGATGCTATGATATCATTCCATCCGTTTCCAGTAATATCGGCAGCTTTCAGACTGTGGAAATCCCCAATGCCAAAGTCAACCTTTACAGAATCATAGACAAATGAGCCTACCTGATCATTATAGTATATATGCAAGTCGTTAAAGTTAGTATAACCACCATAAATAATATCCAGATAAGTATCATTATCTAGATCAAACATGGCTGCAGCTGTTACCGGAGCTGTCAGTGTTGCCACATTTTCTTCTGTCCATGTTAAAGAATCATCAACTGCACCACCATGATAAATATTTAACCGGTTATCCCAAGTGTACCCAACAAGATCAATATAACCATCTTTATTCAAATCGCCTGATGAATTAGGAGAACTTTGAGTCCAATTAGGATATGAACTATAATAATCGGGATGTCCTACCGATGTCCAGTTAATATTTCCTGTATCAATATTTGCATAGGCCCTTAAAAAATATTGATTTGATCCACCACCATACCATTCGGAAACGAGTCCTATTAAATCCGGACGATCGTCATTATTAATATCGACAACATTCAATCCCTTACAATCACCATTACTTTGTTCTAACTGGGGCGAGGCGCCTAACGTGAAAGAACCTGAACCATCGCCATAAAAAACTTTTATATAAGTCCAATCTGTACCGGAAACGATATCAAGATTTCCATCCTTATCGAAGTCATCTATTAAAACCTGCCATCCATATGATCCATCAATATTTGATACCGCCCATGAATCGCCATTATTTATACAAACATAGGTTCCATTGGAACGTACTGCTACAACAGCATCCATATCATCATCATCATCCAGATCTGCAACGGCAATGGGATTAAATACCCAAATCCCAATGCTATAACCATTAAAATCGCCAGCCCATACATCTGCAATGCCGTCACCATTGTAATCTTCCAGGGTGATTGCCTTATACTGTACACTGGGATCATATGATTGCACGGTATAATCTTCTGCTGCATAGGTGTTAAAGATTAATAGAAATAAAAATAATAGAATCAGATTTTTCATTTTTCCTCCTATAAATAGTTGATTATTTGTTTATGTAAAAACAAGTTATATGAAAAACTGTGTGCATTGAGTCACTTACCTCTTATATATTTCTTCGTATAAATTGTTTCTTGCTTTAATTATTATTAACCAAATGTTAGAAGGTTGTTCGAAATTAGATTAAAAGGAAAAATTTATTGATTATGCATATAAAATTGAGATTAGATATTTATTTATAAGTAAATATCATATTATTTTCATCGCTGTAACTATCTACACGATAAACAGGAAGTAAAAATTTTATCCATTTCACTACGCTATACTTTTGTGATCATTTTATAACATCTTATAGAAACGTAGGGGTATGATAATAGAAAATCTTTTAAACCGGCCTATTAAAAACAGGTGAAGAGAAATTAGCGTAACGCAGGATTAAAAAAGAAAAACTAACCCTCCCCATCCCGATAAATCGAGATTTCCCCTCCCTTATGAATAAGGGAGGGGTAGGGGTGGGTCATTTTTCTACTATATCCATTAATGCTTCAATTCATGGTGAAAGGCAGTAACCTACGAATTTCGGGACAAGGCTGGAAAATTAACAGAAAGAAAAACTAACGCTCATTTCACTAAAATTGACTTTTGTCATTCCCATCCGTCTAAGCCGGACAGGCGAAAGTGGGAATCCAGTAAAAAGGTTTCTAGATTAAGATATTTTATATATTTGTGTATTATTAAAACTCTATCTACTTTTTGCTTGATCAAAAAGTAGCAAAAAATCAAGACTTACAGTAAAAATCTTGAAATTCTACGATTCGCTTCTCTAAAATTCTGAAACTCGCCCCAAAGAACGGGACTCAGACAGTCAGAATTTTGGCCGTTCCACTTCACTGAGTTTTTCTAATCTCTTTATTTTATGCCACTCTTAAAATCAGGTTTGATACATAATAATTGAACGTTTCTAAATCCGGCCTATTAAAAACAGGTGAAACAGAAATAAACGGAACGCAGCGTTACCCCCCAGTGTCCCCCCTGACAGGGGGGATTGAGAGGGGTAGTTTGGAAACTTTAATACTAATAAATTGATAAGAATTTCGGGACAAGGGAAAAGAACAATTATTTTTACTTTTTAAACTTTGTTTTTGGATTTTCTGATAATTTTATTTATTATCCTTCAGCGATTTATATATTTCATCTTTTATTGATTTAGAAGATAGTAGCTGACTTTGCTAAACATATTAACAGGATTGATTAAATGAATCTGGAAGTACTTATTGCATTTTCAATTGGAATGTTCATTCTGGCGATTACTCCGGGCGTTGGTGTATTTTCGTCGGTTGCACAGGCCATATCTGGTGGATTTATATCCTCGCTTGTTTTTATCAGCGGATTGATTCTGGGAGATATCATTTTCTTTATATTGGCCATTATTGGTGTTACGGCTATTTCCGATATCATGGGCGAACTATTTTTTGTTGTTAGGATAATCGGAGGTGTTTATCTAATATATCTGGGCATTAAAACTTTAAAAAATAATCGATCGGAATCCACTACAATTTTAAATGTGAAAAAATCCAGAAAGAAAATTTTTTTAAGCGGATTACTTGTAACCATGGGTAATCCCAAGCCCATATTATTCTATGCCAGTGTAGTTCCAACCATTGTTGATATTGAAAATATACAATTGAATGACATTCTTTTGCTTATTTTTCTAATTGCAGCGATCTCTTATACTATTGTAGGTGGTTATTGTTATGCAGCGAGTTTTTCCAAGAGAATTATTACGAATAAATCATATCAGAAAAAATTAGATAACATGGCCGGATTTACTATGATTGTTGCAGGCTGTTATATTGTTTTTAAAAAAGGTTGATCAGTTTTATTACTAAATTTATCTAATGACGTAGTCGGATAATACTTTTTTTCTCTCTAATCGAGTATTTATTTTAAATCATTCTTAAATCTACAACTTTGGTTTGTAAATCAATTAAATTTATATGATGGAATATATTTGATATTTATAACTTTACATAAGAAAAGAATATTGTATTAGAAAAATTCACATATTACTAAGTTTTATT
>JARRPN010000486.1:0-2311 GCA_037382875.1 Calditrichaceae bacterium
GGAAATTTTCATCACAACGCGGTTTTCCTGCAGCGTCTCCCGGGAAATGTTAAGCGGGATATCCGGCGAATCAACCATCCCTTTTAGAAAGCCAAGATACTCCGGAATTAAATCGGAATTTTTATGCTGTATCAGCACACTTTTAACATATAAGTCCAAGCCAATATCTTCCTTGGAAATACCGAACATATCGAATGAGTGCTTCGGTATAAACATAATGCTGTTAAACTGAACCGGTGCATCTATGGATACGTGAATAGTATCCATGGGTGGCTCTTGGTCGTATGTCAGAAATTTATAAAATTCCTCATAGTCTTTTTTCTTGATGCTGGACTTCGGTTCCCGCCAGATTGCGGTAACAGTATTTACTTTGTCTTTGTCCACCTTAATAGGAAAAGAAATAAAATTGGAGTGATCTTTAATTGCCGATTCAACACGATGCTTATCGGTATATTCAATAGCATCCTCTTTCAGATGCACTTCGATGGTTGTGCCGCGTTTTATTTTCTCATCCAGCTCGGTAATTTTAAAACTGCCCATTCCTGATGAGCGCCATTCAACTGCCGGTTCGTCTATTTTGTAGGATTTTGTTTTAATCACTACTTCTTCAGCAACCATGAACACAGAATAAAATCCAACACCAAATTTACCAATTATATTGGAAACGTCTTTTTTCTCAGCATCCTTTGCCAGTTGCTTCAAAAATTCAGCAGAACCTGATTTTGCTATGGTACCGATATTTTTTACAATTTCATCCCGGGTCATACCAATACCGGTATCGGAAATGGTTATTAATTTATTATCTTTATCCAGCTTGATATTTATTTCCAAATCCAGATTCTTATCTGCGACGTCAGCACCGCTGGTTAATTCAAAACGTGCTTTATCCAGTGCATCGGATGCATTGGATATTAATTCACGTAAAAATATTTCTTTGTTTGTATAGAGTGAATGAACCAGAATATCCAGAAGCTGGTTCACTTCCGCTTTAAATTTGTAGGATTTTGCCTTTTCAGACATTTACAACTCCTTTTAGATTTATCTTAGACTTACAATAATTTTACTCAGATATTATATGCATTACTGATGAATTTGGTTCGATAAAAGATACATTTTTTTACTTGTCATTCTTATGGAGCCTGCGACTGAAGAATCTCACTATACCATCAAATCCCTAGATTCTTCTCCCGATTCTTAAAACACCTGTCCGGCTTGCCATCCAGACGGGCCGGGATCAGAATGACAGATATATTAAATTAAAATTATACAGTTTTTTTCTGTGTTCTCCGTAGCACAACTTTTACTTCGCTACAAGCTCCCCTATCAGTTCTTGCATATCTGCCATAAATATATCAGGATCTTCAAATCCTTTTTGGTACTTTTTTACCTTACCACCTTTGCTAACTACAATTAAGCGGGGAAGGGATGTAGCACCATATTTTTCTGAGACTACCTGGTAATGATCAAAAAGCACTGTTAAATCAATATTCTCCTGTTGAAGAAACGGTTCAACTTCTTCTCTGTTTTCACCCACATCGATCAAAATAAACTCAACCGGTTTATCATTAAATTGAGTTTTCAATTGTAACAGATAGGGAATTTCTTTTTTACAGGGCACGCACCAGGTGGCGAAAAAACTTATTACTACAGCTTTCTTTTCTTTATTGATCCATGGTTTACGTAATGCTCCACCACAAAAATCTCGCAGAAAAACATAATTACCATCTTTATCCGGCAATGAGAATACCGGGGCATCATCATCAATTTTTAAATCAGTGGACGTGTTTTCATCACCAGCTAACAGAATTGAAGTAAACGATAGAAAACCTGCTATCACAAACAATAAGAACAACCGCATTTTTAAACTCCATTTTATATTTTATGACCTTTTGAGACTTATAATTTAATAAAAATGGAAGGATTTTGAAACTGTATTTTAAATGAAAAAGGCTGCCCAGATTTGGACAGCCTTAAATGATTACATGAAATGATTAGCGAATTTTACCGCCCATCAATTCGACAGTTCTGCTCATTAGTTTGAGATCAAGATTACTTGTTTTAACTGATGATGCTACCGGCGAATTTCCACTAATATCACGTAGATTCACCTTTTGTATTTCCGTATCAAATTCTTCATTAATTACATCAATCATTTCGTTAGCGACTACTGCATAACCTATATTTGTAGGGTGCACGCCATCCAAGCTAAACAGGCCGCCTGTAATATAGTCTGCAGTCAGTATGGGTAATCCTGCTCCCGGATCATATCCACTTGCTGCTACTCCAGCAAGAAATGCATTGGCATCAAACA
>JARRPN010000487.1:0-2309 GCA_037382875.1 Calditrichaceae bacterium
TTTGATGCGCATGGAATTTCGCTTTACTGGCTGGGTGAAGCCAAGGATGATGAAAGTATTACTCTTTTAAAGAGATTATTCGAAAAGACAAAGGATACGGAAAATAAAGAAGACTTAATTACTGCAGTAGGTATTCATAAAAACAACTCGGCCGGCTATGATTTTTTAAAGGATGTCATCTTCAGCAAAGAAGATAATGATGTCAGGGAACAGGCGGTTTTCTGGATTGCTCAACATGATAATCCAAAGGTTCTGGAGTTGATGAAAAAAATAGCTAATGAAGACAATTCCGAAGATGTGCGTGAAAAAGCTATTTTTGGTTTATATATGATTGATACCGATGAATCAACTGATGCAATTATTGAGTTAGCTAAAAATTCAAAATGGATGCATATTCGTAAACAAGCTATTTTCTGGCTGGGACAGACAGCCAGTAAAAAAGCAATCAGTGTTCTCAATGATGCTGTATTTGATGATGAGGAAACTGAAATTCAAAATCAGGCGGTCTTTGCACTATCGCAATTGAAGACAGATGAAAGTATTCCCAGTTTGATTAAGGTTGCCAAAACACATCCCAATCCGGAAGTACGAAAAAAAGCTATTTTTTGGCTTGGGCAAACAGAGGATGATCGTGCGCTGGATGCGATCATCAGTTTTCTTAAAGACTAATACTATAAGCCACAGAGGACACAGAGATAAATATAATTATTTATATAAATAAAGTTTAAAATATTAAAAAATTCTCTGTGTTCTCTGTGTTTGGTTTTTATAGTTTGGATACGAGTATTGATTTTAGATTTTTAGCCGGTTCATAATCCGAATGTAATTCTAAAGCTTTATCACAATCCTCTATTGCTCTTGCATAATCCTGAATGTCATAATAAACCAGTGCCCGCTGATGCAGGGTTTCATGCTGGTATTCATCAATATCGAGAGACTGATTCAGATCATACAATGCATTGCTGAATTGTTTAAGCATTCGGTAAGCTAATCCGCGGTTATTTAAAATACGTGTATTTTTATGATTGTATTCCAGCGCCCGGCTAAAGTCTTTTAATGATTTCGGATATTCGGATAATGAGAAGTAAGCCATCCCCCGGTGATTGTAAATAATCGATCGAACATGAGACTTTGGTTTCATCCTCAGAATACTGGAGTAAATTTCAATAGCTCCCTTAAAATTGTTATTACTGTGCTCCTCAAGGGCGTCAAATAAAAGTCTTTCCAATTCACTTTTCGGTTTTATGGGAATATTTTTATAAACCTGTTGTGTATCTTCAATATTTGCAAAACTTGGATCCATAATAAAAATATCGGAAGGTATTTCTATTTTTTCTTCGATGGAAGTTCGGCATTTTTGCCGGCGCGATTCTATCTCTTTCTGGTAATCACGGATTTCCTGAAAAATAATATCAGACAAAGTTAATGAAGCATTGAGCGACGCCAGTTTTCTTTTAATGGATTCATTTAATAGTGAAAAATTGGCCTTATAAATCAATTCATGTTCAACCTCAGCCCAGGCCTCCTGTAAAATCGTGCGGAGTTGGATTTCACATATTTTTCTTGTATTTGGAATGCTTCCATTTTCAAATTCATTTTCTACATCAATTAATAAATGGATGGAATCATAACTGAATTCCCTGAAAGAATTTTTCTCACCTTTTCTCTCAACTTCAAGAATAGTGAAGTTATCAGCAATAATTTGTTCAACCTGGCTTAAATCCTCCAAAAACGGACAGATGATTCGGATGCCGATAAAATCATTTATAGCTACCGGCTTATTACCTCCATTTCGGAGATGGGACATCTTATTAAAAAAACTATTAAATGATTTTAAGCGGTATTTTATTGTAGTTTCTATGGTTGTATGAATAAGCAGGCGGTTGATTTTACGCACTGTCTTGCGCAGGATGTTTTCGTATTGCGGGCGATATCTATCGTATAAAAGGTTTAATTTCTGGCGTTCTGGTATTTCACTGGACTTTGCCCGGGTTTCAAACATTCATTATTTCCAATTCTGGTATATATATTTTAAATCGGTAGAATCGATGTATAGTTTAATCCGCCGATAAGGTTTCATCTATTATATATGAAATTAAATTTATGAATATTCCAATTTACCGACTTATACTAAAAAATGAAAATGGAGTTCAATATATTTTTTGATAGTTATTATTGCTTAAGTTATTTATTTACAGTAGATTGTACCATTCTATCTTACCGTTAAAATAACCTTGGAAAAAAATATGAAAATTCTGCTGGTGTACAATCTATTTGCTGGACATAGAAAGGGTAAGAAAATATTACCG
>JARRPN010000488.1:0-3703 GCA_037382875.1 Calditrichaceae bacterium
GAGATTCAGAGCTTTATAATTGGTGCAGGATTCCGGTGAATTATTCAAATAGGCCTCTGCCAGTCGGTTGATTGCATAATAACTGTTAACGAAGAAGGGGAAAAGCTCTGCGGGGAACCCGCGAATCCGGTCGAAAGCGGCATCGACAACCGGTTGAAAACGATCAAAGCTCGAATGGGATTCTTTTATTATTTTTTGTATAAATAATAAAAGATTATCAACAGACTCCCTTTTTACATCGGAGTCTTTGCTAGATTCGACGGCCTCGATATAAATTTCGATCAACAATTGAGCCGCCTCGGGTCCGCCAGGATGGTTCTTTAAAAGGTGAAAATATTCCAGTGAATATTTTCGAGCTTCCGAAACAATGAATCTCCAGTTTTTGTAAGGATGAGAAAGCTCTTTCAGAAATGTGTTCAAACCTTCCATAAGACATGGTAATATGGTCGATATTTATACAAGTACAGCAAAATTTCTTGAAAGGCAGGCACAATTTAAAAAAGATTTAAGAAGTGCACTCATAATGCCTATGGTTACTTTAGTGATTTTAGCATTCACTGTGTTTTACTATGTAGCTTATATCTTTCCGGAAACAGCATTGCTGTTTAAAAAATTGGGTAATGAGTTACCGCCTATGACTGCAAAAACATTAATATTAAGTGAGTGGTTAACATCAAATATGCTCTACATATCAGTTATAATATTGGGTATCACTGGAGCAATTGCCTGGTGGTTGAATACGCCAAAAGGAAAATTTTTAAAGGATCAATACATATTAAAAGTTCCGATGATTGGTCCATTGATTCACAAAACGGGTATCGAAATTTTTTGTAGGGTATTCAATGCTCTATATAGCGGATCGGGGGAAAATGTTGATGCTATCAAAATTGCGGCTGAAGCATGCGGTAATCAATATATGGAATCACAAATAAAGAATATTGCTATTCCAATGATGCTTAGTAAAGGAAAGGGGCTGGTGGAAGGATTCACTGCCTCAGGGGTGTTTACTGATACAGCTTTATCTCGATTTAATTCCGGTGCAGAAACCGGAACGGTAAAAAAATCGGCACAACAGGTAGCAAATTATTACGAAAATGAAACAGTGTATAAATTGAAAAATATTATTGATTTTGTTCAATTGGCAATTGCGATGATAATTATGGTAGTTATTACAGCGTTAACATTGATATCATCAGAGGCGGCATTAATAAAACCGAAAACGCCGAATTAGAAAATTAGATTAAACCCTAAACAGGAAGATTATAATTTATGGCAGTACAGGAAGTTGCAGATAAATTAGCGAAAACCCTATTATATAAGGGTGTCGTTGAAAAAGACATCATTGTCAGGGCATTAAAGATTCGTAATCATGAGGATCCGGGTAAAAGAAGAAGTCTTGCACAGATTCTGGTGAAGGATTGCGAAATCGAACATGATAAGGTATTTATCGAAGTTAAAAATTTATACGGTTTCCGTGAAATTACATATAACGGTGAACAACTAAATACCAACCGTGTTCGATTTATAAAGAAAATGTTTGAGGTTATTCCTGAAGCTCTGCAAAAACAAATCCGTGAAAATTCTATTCTGCCTTTCCGATATGATGAAAACCGTCCGGAAAAATTAATTATTATTGCTGCCGATCCGACCGACAGACTGGGTCCATTACTAGCAAGAACTCTGGGTGTTAAGCGTTATGAAGTCTGTTATATGCGGAAAAGTGCACTTGACGGTTTATTTCAACAGATTTTTCCTCAGGAAAATGAATTTTTAAAAGAATTTAATCAAGACGAGGTTGAGTTTGATGACGGTGAAATAGATGAAGAAGCTGTTGATGAAGATGCTATAGAGAATGAGATCAATAAAAGTATGCTCACTAATCTAGTCGAGGGCATGCTGATGGAGGCTGTGCGTACGGGTTCCAGCGATATCCATATGGTTCCTATAGATTCGAAGAATACAGAAATAAGTATGCGTGTCGATGGTAAATTACGCCGTTGGGGTAATCAGGAAGGAATTAGACCGGAAGCATTAGCAGCCGTTGTTAAGGATCGATCAAAAAATGTTGACCGCTTTGAACGAGAAATGGCCCAGGATGGATTTATCCAGAGAAAAATCGATGGACATATGATTCGTTTCAGGGTATCTGTAATACCTATTGTTGCTAAGCAATTTCAATTCAAGATGGAAAGTATTGTTATTCGTATTTTGGATGATCGAAAAGTTATTACAGATACCCTAAAACGAATCATATGTCCATCGATTTTTCTCTGGATAAATCCATCCTGGGCCATTTCTCTATTATAAATCCAGAGATAAATGTACTTACTGTAGAAGATCCTGTAGAATATATTATTAAAGGTGCCCGCCAGTTAAAGATAAGCCATAAGATGACTTTTGAACTAGCGCTCCGTGCTATTCTGCGTCATGACCCTGATGTAGTAATGGTTGGTGAGATTCGTGATAAGGAAACGGCAGAAATGGGTATCAAACTGGCAAATACCGGTCATTTAACCTTTTCCACTTTGCATACGAATGATGCACCCAGTGCGGTATCCCGTTTATTTAAAATGGGTGTTGAAACATTTCTGATTGCCTATGCCATTAATATTATTATTGCACAGCGACTCATCCGAAGATTATGTGAAAATTGTAAAGAAGAAATAAAAGATCTGGATCCTGCCATACCAAAAGCATAAGGATTTACGGATGAAGAAATTGCAAACACAACATTTTATAAACCTGTGGGTTGTGATAAATGCCATGGGGGATATAAAGGCCGAGCTGCTATTCACGAGCGTTACCTCACTGGAAGAAGTGGCGCATGCAACAACTGATGATTAAAAAGAGAGAATATAAATGAGTTCAGTACAAACAATTCTCACTATGGGCGCATTTATGATTTTGACATTTGCGGTTTTTAATATGAACCGCATGCTGGGTGAAGCAGATATTACCTTAGCCCAGGATCGTTATAAATTAGAAGCGCTTTCCATTATGAATTCATATATGGAAAGAGCGTCAAATCAGGTATTTGATCAGGCTTCAAATGATACAACAATTACATATGCGGGATTTCCTTCTACTGAATGTGTACCGGAATCTGATCTTGGATTTGATAATACTGAGAGCACCTATGATGATATCAACGATTTTGACGATTTTGTCTCATTATCACCTTTTGTCGAAACGGGTCGAAGTGGAGTCCGGTATACTATGATCTTTGATGTAGAATATGTTAATTTATCCTCTGGACATTTTGTTTATACAAGTACTCCGACATATAATAAACGTATGACAATACATATTTTTGATAATTATGATCCTCCTTTAATTTATTCAAATACGAGTTCTGGCATAGTCAAAGATACATTAAGTATGAGTTTTGTTTTTAGTTACTGGTATAAAAATTAAGGACATAGGTAAACTAATATGGGCGCATTTTTAGACATATTAACCGCACAATTCATCGGGGGATTTCTTTTGATCATTCTTCTAACGGCGACAGATACTATTACAACTGAAACAGTTAACTATAATGCGGATGCAATAACCCAGCAAAATTTAAGCAACATTGCAACGATAATTCAGTCTGATATTCGTAAAATGGGATTCAACATCTCTGAGGGTAATAAAGCCAGCATTGTACAAGTACATAATCCGGACCATCTTAAATTTATCTCACATTTAAACCAATTCCAGG
>JARRPN010000489.1:0-2299 GCA_037382875.1 Calditrichaceae bacterium
GATAATATCCATCCGTACTTTCGCGAGGGTGTTCCGACAATCGCATATTGATAGGATTCATCCAATCCAATTATCCAGTAATCGCCCCAGAATAGATGGACACAAAAGATGCTTACAAAACTGACTTCCAGTTTGGCATAAGATGTTGTGTCAACTACACGGGCTTCCCCGATAGCTTCATCCTCACTGCCATCATCCTGCAGACAACGATTGATTACTTTAATGGTACCGTCTTCATTCATTGAATAAGTTGCCGTAGTATTTGATACACATTGCTTTTGAAAGCGATTGGGTATTTTAGCAATTTCATACCAGACGCCAACGTAACGATTTAAATCCACATAATTCACAGTCACCGGTTCTGTTGTTGATTGTTTCATATCCTGTCCCCAACTTTTTTCGATTATCATGAATATGCCAAAAAATAAAAATGCAGAAATAAACATATAATTCATTGTAAATCCTTTAATTATTTTTGAATCAATTTATAACAAACGATTATTATCTAATTACTTTATTAACCAGCTATTTTATAAATATACTTCTTTTATCCTGACTTTAGAAATATCAATCTCGCCCAGCCCGTGATCGTATCCTTTTCTGACTTTAAGCACACGATCAATTTTTCTGTCCAGTAAGGTAATACAGTACGCATCGATTGCAATCCGGTCCACACCTGCGATAACTTTTAATGGTTTAATGATTTTGCCGGGGCCCATGGGACCATTGGTGCTTATAAATTCAGTTGCATCAACTATATTTAATGTGGGATTAATAATCGTATTCAAATCGGCAATGCATTGGGCAAGATAATCGGCCTTGTTAACTTTTAGATCTCGTTCTTCAATGTGGAATTTTCTATTGCATCGGTATGAAGTTAAACCCATTAAATTTTTCATTGTACATGAAAACACAGTACTAATATGATCCTTGCATATGGGTATATTAATAAAAACATCATACGAGAAGAACTCTTTTAATACTTCTGCTTTTTTAAGTATGATCCCTTTAGGAATCGGGACCGAAGTATATTTTGAATTATCTTTATAATCGAAAAGCTTTAACTCGACGCCTTCTTTTTCAAGCGCAACCCTATTCCCTGTGATATCCCAATTTCTTGGCGGCATCATACTGATGCAGGTTATTTTTTTAGAACCGGCCTCATTGCACATTTGAGCTACAGCACGAAAAATTTCCGGTTTAGTAAAGGTACCCGGAGCTCGCCACACATTACCGAGAAGCAAAACACGTGAGTTTTTGGGAACGAATTTATTTATACCCCCAAGTATCTCTATTGTCTTTTTTGTATTCTCAAAATAGTTGTCACCTGATGCAACCGCAACATCTATATCTTTATTCAAAATATTAGTCTTTACTGCACCATGAAGTATTTTAGATAAGAAAGTAGTCCCAAATGAGGATAGTGTTCCTAATACCAAGCCACTTATAAAGAAGTTTCGACGTGAAATCTTTTTATCCATTTTGGACTCCGACTAAATGGATATGCTTGATTATTTACTGATTGATCTTAAATGGAATTCTATCTGGCTGATATTTTTCTCTGCCATTCTAATATCGCCCTGGTATGTATCGAATAATGGCCGTAAGTATCCAGCCGCAATCGACGACGAAATCGTGTTTCCTTAATTATTTGATCTTCTGGCACTGTCTCAACATAATCAATAAGTCGCTGATGCGTTTCATCTCTCTGTCTCAGTACCTCATCAAGCGATAATTGTTTCTTTTGTTCAGTCATCTTAGCATTGAAAGCATCAATACCGCCGTATGTGACAGAATATCTCGGAGGCCTGCCTCCTGCCAGAATCAACGGCAAATGCTTTAACGCTTCCTCTTCCCACCAGGTAACATGAGCGATGATATCTTTAACAGACCAGTTGCCGGTGACGCCGGGCTTTATCAGCTCAGATTCTGACAGTCCCCTATATGAAGTTAGGAGTGCATTCCAGGCATTATTCAGTCGTTTTAAAAGTTGTAATCGATTCATATGATAATACCAATATCAGACAACCTGATTTACTTTTACTCCCATGATCAGCAACCAGATACCAAGATATACTTCACTCAGCATTGGGATAATAAATATCCATTCAATGATTGATTTTAATTGATCGTAGCCTGGTAATAATAGATCCAGCAGATTGATTGTAACATACCCTGCAAATGCAATAACTAAAACAATCCCTAACCATTTAGGTATATAATTTGATTTAATAATTAAATATCCAAGAAAATATATATGGATACCAAAGACTATTAATCCAAATGACCACATATTTTG
>JARRPN010000490.1:0-4308 GCA_037382875.1 Calditrichaceae bacterium
GGCAACACCTACAAAAAGCAGGTAAAAACTGCTACTAAAACTCAAACTAAGGCTCGTAAAATTACGGGTTTTGTGGATGAGAATGGCGATGGTTACAACGACAATGCCCCTGATCATGATGGTGATGGTATTCCTAATGGCAGAGATGAAGACTATGATGGTGCTAAAGCTCGTAAAGGTAATGTTAATAAAGGCTTTGTTGATGCCGATGGTGATGGTATTAATGATAATGCTGTTGATTCTGATGGTGATGGCATTCCGAATGGACAGGATCCTGATTATGTAAAACCACAAGATGGAACTGGTCAGAAGAATCGCAACCAAAATGCTAAGGGCAAAGCATCTAAAAATGCTGTAAAAAATGCTGGTCAAGGTTCAGGCATTGGCACTGGCACAGACAACTGTGATGGTACCGGACCTAAAGGTAATGCTAAAGGCAAGGGTAGAAAATAATTACAAAAGCTGACCCCAGTAAAAGCCGGTTATCAATTTGATGACCGGCTTTTTTTGTTGCTTCATTAACAATAATTTTAATAATTTCGCCCACATGGTCGAATAACATACTAAACAGTCGAATTATTAATGAATAAGATTTTCGAAGTTCACCATAAGTCCTTAATAAACAATAGTTATTTGTTCTGGCATACAAATTGTAATTTATAATAATGATTAATATAAAATGTATTTAAAACTGAGATACAACATATGCTATTAGAACATTATAAATCAGAGCAACTTTTACGTATGGTTTGGTTTGCACTTTTGCTGGTATTGGCTTTCAAACAATTCGCTTTGGCACAATTTCAAAGTACTATAGATATCTCATCATGGTATGATGACAATTTATACCGATCACCGGAAAAAGTAGAAGATGTTGTTAGTAATTTCGATCTTCAATTGGATTATCAACTAAACAACTCTGATGTTAATTTGTACTATAATGGAAGTTATTTATTATATAATAAATATAGTACCCGAAATTTTTATTTGAATGCATTGGGCTTCAATATGGCAAAAAGTGTTGATGAGGATGAATTATACACATTTTATATGGGAGTCGACTGGACATTTCGCGTAAATAATGAAGATTACAACTATTATGATTATCATCAGCTGTATGCTTATAGTAATTTAAGTTTTAACCTGGATTGGTTTTTCTTGCGAGGGGGGCTAAATTATCGTTACCGTAACTATGCCAATATTCCCGATTTAAATAATAATCAATTTTATGGATTCATACAGATTAATAAATCATTCGAAACGCGAACTACTTTTATAATAGAAAGTGATCTTGGATATAAGGCATTCGCTGGCGAGAATTTATCATCCTATACAACTTCGGGTGGCGGAGGCGGTGGTCAGGGACACGGCCGAATGTCCTCAACGACATCCTATAGTATAACAACAACCACTGCAAATGAAATTCCCAGTTTGAGTCATGTGGTTCTTTTAGCTAGGGTAGCCCAGTCTTTACATACAAAGGTCGGTCTCTATGCTCAATATCGGAAACAAATCAGATTAACGGATGAAACCAGTTATGTAAATTCAGATGATTATTATCAGGATGAAGAACTGTTTGATGATCCGTTCAGCTATGAGAGTGATATGTATTCATCGCAACTCACATGGATGCTGCCATGGCAGATGAAATTACAAATTGGTGGTGCGATTACCTCTAAGAATTATGTTAGTGAAGTTGCCTACGAATCAATAAATGATACCACAGGATTAAAAGGCACAAGAGCAGATGATCAGAACAGTTATTATGTTAATTTTACTAAGACCTTTTTTCTCAAAAAAATTACAATTATATTCGAAATGAATCTAACAGTTACTGGTATGATTATGAAAATACGGTGATCAGCAGCAGTATCCAATGGACATTTTAGGAGTTAATCGTGTCTGATTTTAATATACTTTTAATCGATGATGAACCAAATCAAATCACCTCTATCCAATCATTTTTAAAGCGGCGTGATTATAAGGTATATTCCGCCAATTCAGGAGAAGAGGGATTAAAAATACTTAAGGATAATGCCATTGATATGATCTTTACTGATTTTCGTATGCCGGATATAACAGGTCTTGATGTGGTTAAAGCCGTAAAACAATTTAATCCTGAGATTCCCGTTGTTGTAGTAACAGCCTTTAGCGATACTAAAGATGCCGTTCAGGTTATGAAGGAAGGCGCTTTTGATTATTTATCCAAACCGATTGATCTGGAGGAGCTTGAAATTCTGGTTAATAAAGCAAAAGAACATACAAGTTTGGTATCAGAAAATAAAGCACTGAGAGAGCAACTCTGTGAAAAATATAAATTTGATTCCATCATTTCACAAAGCAGTGAGATGGAAGAAGTGATGAATACGGCTGGGCGGGTCGCTAAAAGTAAGGCAACTGTATTAATCCGGGGGGAAAGCGGAACCGGTAAAGAACTCATCGCAAAAGCAATTCATTACAGCAGTGATCGTAAAGAAAAGCCACTTGTAACGATTAATTGTGCTGCTCTTTCTGAACACTTACTGGAAAGCGAACTATTCGGGCATGAAAAAGGATCTTTCACCGGGGCTATTGCACAAAGAATTGGCCGATTTGAACAAGCGAATGGTGGTACCCTTTTTATTGATGAAGTTGGTGATATGGCACCACAAACGCAGGTAAAACTGCTGCGTGCTCTACAATTCGGTGAATTTGAACGGGTGGGCGGCTCTGAAACCATCAAAACAGATGTCCGCGTTATTACAGCAACAAACCGTAATCTTGATAAAATGATTCAAAATGGTCAGTTTCGTGAGGACTTATATTACCGGATTAATGTCGTCACCATTTCACTGCCCCCGTTAAGAGAACGTAAAACAGATATCGCGGTACTTATCAGTCATTTTATAAATAAGTATGCTGAAGATAATAAAAAAGAAGTTAAGGGTATCAGCAAAGAAGCTCAGGATTATTTAATGCGTTATCATTTTCCTGGCAATATCCGAGAGTTGGAAAATATTATAGAACGTGCGGTTGTTTTGGCACGTGAAGATGTGATCACAACAAATGATTTGCCTTCAGTTCTAGCTGCATCTACTGAGAATGAAATTTTGGATCCATTCAATTTTTCTGATCCTTTTCCTGAAAAAGTAGCCATGTTCGAAACGGTTATGATCGAGAAATCGCTGGAACTAAAAAGCGGTAATCAAAGCCAGGCCGCAAAACATTTGGGAATTTCTGAAAGACATTTACGTTCCCGAATGCAGGCATTAAATATTGTAAACAAAATGCGTTCATCTTAGAAGATTGAGGGTGAGAATATGAAATCAAATATATTTATATTAACCATTTTATTAAGCATTTTTATATTCAGTACTCTTTTTGCCCAAGATAGCACTCAGGTAAAAAATAACGATGCTGATAAAGACAAAGAATTTGTTGATAACGATAATGACGGTTACAATGATAATGCGCCAGATCATGATGGAGATGGCATTCCCAATGGTCTTGATCCAGATTGGCAAAAACTGCAAAAACAAAAGAAAAAAGCACAGAGAAAAAGATTTGTTGATCTAGACGGTGATGGAATCAATGACAACATTCAGAATGCTGGTACTGACCAGGGTGACCAAGTCCAGATGCGTCAGCAAAAAATGCAGCAGGTTCAGGATGGATCATCTATGGATAATAAACAACAAAAGGGCAAGGGGCAGAAACAAAAAGGAAAACAAGAATAAAAAAAGCCTTAACTGTTTGCATATTATCAGTTAAGGCAATATAGATTTCTAAATATTAATCAATTCCAACCCAATCACTCCAGCTTCTCACATCGATCATACCTGAAAAAGGACTTGTACCGACCGTGACTTGTACTGTTCGGTCATCCCCTCCCCAATGCGTTATAGTAGGTGCACTAATATCAGGCGTGTATCCTTCCTGTAAATAAAGCATTATTTCAGTGCCCTCTCCATTATCGACACCCAGGCGATATTGAGAATAATGGCGGTTTGGTATATCAAGGTTAAAAAATTTATGTTCACCAGGTGCAATGGTGCCTCCACTTTCCAGAATATCATCACTCCAAACATAAGCTTCATGAATCTTTTCATCTGTTTCTCCTATGTTAATAAATCATCAATAATAAAATTACTGATTCTACTTATCGACGAAATCAAATAGGATTTAAGAATAAAAAGGATACGTGAAACAATGTTAACCGAAAAAGTACAAATATCTGATTATCTTCCCCGAATTATTTTAAACTATTTTTATAATCCTGAATACATTCATCTCATCTTATTTTGCTGTATTGTTTTTAATTTCTTTCAA
>JARRPN010000491.1:0-4162 GCA_037382875.1 Calditrichaceae bacterium
TGCTATATCCCGATCTGCGTATTTAAAATCGGGCAGATAAATATCAACCACCCCATCGAGTTCCTTTAAGATTTCCAATTTTTCCCATCCACAGGTATTGTAAACAAGAGGAAGATTAAGACCACGACGCGCTGCCTTATCCAGGGCAAATAGGATATGGGGGGCATAATGGGTAGGCGTTACTAGGTTAATATTATGACAACCAAGCTTCTGTAACCGTAACATCATATGGGCTAAATGATCCAGACTGCGAACAGTACCATCACCTCCCTGACTGATTTCCCAGTTAATACAGAAGGAACAGCGCAAACCACAATTGGTGAAAAATATAGTGCCTGAGCCATTACTTCCTGTAAGTGGTCGTTCTTCTCCAAAATGGGGGTGGAAGGAAGAAATTTCCAGTTGTGCAGACGCTTCACAAAATCCGACATCACCACTGATTCGATCCACACCGCAGTCTCGTGGGCATAAATCGCATTCTTTCATCATGTCCCACAATTTTTTTGCCCGTTTATTCAATTCTCCACTATGATGCAGTTTAAGATAACCCGGTACATATTTAGGATTATTCTCAAAACCTGGAGAATCCTTTTTCTTACTTACCATGATGTCATTATCGGATTTGTTCATATTCTTTTTATCATTAATAAATTGGAATGATAAAAATCCAGACAAAATTCCTATTCGTTTAAGATAAATTTAAACAGCCGTTTGGAAAAATTGTCTTCCGGTCTATTTTTTTAAAGTAATGAATCTTTAAAAACACTCACATTCGAAAATCAGTAATTTTCTTTATTGGAGGATACTCCAATATGATGATTATAAAAAGCTATAATGAAATTGCAACTAAAATAAAAAAAGAAAAAGGCAAGAGAACTGAATTATGATTTTGTTTCTTCCTTAAAACTTTCTGCAGCTTCAACATCGGAATCAAAAATTTGGATTACACCAATCAGTTTTGTGATTTGAAAAATATCTTTAATCTTATCACTCAATCCGGTGAGTCTTAAATCGCCTCCTGCTTCACGAACACTTCGAAGGTTTTTCATCAATGCGCCTACGCCCAAACTGGACATCCAGTTGATATGTTTCAGGTTGAGTACGATATTTAAACGACCCTCATCAATTTTTGACTGAATGCGCTCACATAGCATATCTGTTTCAGGCGGGCCGGTTAGCTTACCCTTTATTGATATGATAACGACGCCGCTGTCAAGTCGTTCCACAAAATGCATATAATCCTCCAAGTCAGCTTGCAAACAATGGGAGTTCTATTTGAGTAAAAGACTGTTGTAATACTTTCATAGGTATCAACACATCAAATATTATAAATATTATCAAATGGTTCAAGAGAAAATTGAATATTTGTTCAGTACCTTATAATTTAATTTCGAACAATTTCAGTAAATATTTAATTTTTTATGCTGATTAAATTTATGGCATGATTAAAATTTGAATTGAATGCAACTATCCACTAAAAAATTTAAACAACCATGCCGCCTGTTTTCGGGATAATGTGTATGGTGTAAATCGCTGCCGGATGTCAAACCACAATTTCTTTTTCAAAACGCTTTTATGATGTGAAAATGCATCAAAGGATGCCGTGCCATGATATTTTCCCATCCCGCTGCTTCCGACACCACCAAAGGGCAGATTAACCATTACAAAATGAATTAATGAATCATTGATCACCATTGCTCCCGAGCTTGTTTTATTTATTACTTTCTTCTGGATTTCTTTATCGTTCGTATATAAAAATAATGATAAACATTTTGGCAATTGAACTAATTTTTCAAGAACCTCATCCAAATCATCATAGACTATTAATGGAAAAAGTGGACCAAAAATTTCATCCTGCATGATTTTATTATTCCAGTCATCAATTTCTATAAGAGTAGGTGAAATAAAATATTGTTTTTTATCGTGAAATCCACCAAGTGCAATTTTTTGCTTATCCATCAGATTATATAAACGATCAAAATTTTTCTGATCAATAATACGGGTTAAATCCTTATTTGGTTTGTTATAATCTCCAAAAAATTGTGTCAACACTGTATCTGTCAATTTAACAAATTCATCCTTAATTTGACGATGCACAATTAAATAATCAGGTGCAACGCAGCTTTGCCCATTATTAAAATACTTTGCATGCATGATACGTTTTACGGCGACTTTCAAGTTTACATCTTTATCAACAATGCATGAATTTTTGCCTCCTAATTCCAGAACAAGCGGCGTCAGATGTGCAGATGCAGCTTGCATAACTTTTTTTCCAATCCTTTCCGAACCTGACAGTCAAATATTCTGGATTAAAATATTCTTCTATCATTTGTTTAATTACGTTGGATACATTAGCTGAAATTTCAGAAGGCTTAACCACAGCACAATTACCTGCCGCGATAGCTCCGACTAAAGGAACCATGGCTAACTGGAATGGATAGTTCCAGGGTGAGATAATGAGCGAACGGCCATATGGTTCTGCTCTAGTGTATGCTTTACCTGGATAATGACCAATGGGTAATTTTTGTTTCTTAGGTTTCATTAATCGATGTAAATTTTTAAGCATATAATTAATGTGTGAAATACTTAAAACAACTTCGCCCTGATAGGACTCCTGCTCCGGTTTACCCATATCTTTTGAACAGGCATCGATAATAGCATCCTCATATTGGGTGATTGCATTTTTCAGGATAGTTAAATGATCTAATCGAAATTGCAGATTTTTAGTTGCACCTGTTTGAAAATAGTCATCCTGTTGCTGAATAATTTGATCAATATCTAAGTTGGCCATTGTGTAATCCCGGAAAATAGGTTGTAGAAACTGAAAGTCAAAATATACAAAAATAGCATAAAAATTAAAAACGGAGAATTAATCCTTTTTTATATTATTTCTTTAAATCCATTGAAAGACTATAACAAATAAAAATATTTTTGAAAATAACCTTAATTTGGCGTAGCCAAATACAGCGAATTTACTGTTCGAGCTGAAGGACTTGGCGGATATTATAATTTAGAGCGAGTTTAAATTCGCCAGGGCTTTTTGTTACTTTTTGGCCGACAAAAAGTAAAACTAAAAAGATTTTAAAATTATTTATATGTACTTTCTGCCTTGATGCAGAAAGTACCAAAGAAATCAAGACTAACAGAAAAAACCTTGAAATTCAAAGGCTCATTTTACTAAAATTCTGAAACTCTACCGACAAGTCGGGATCAGACAATCAGAATTTTGGCCGTTCTATTCGTCTAAATTTCATACGATTTTTCTGAATGTCCTATTTAATTAAGTTAGTTTTAACGGTACATTCTTAATATATGATAAATAATCAATCATTATTAGTGGCATTTTATGATTGGTAAGTATTAAATTATTTATTCATTTTTAGTTTTTAATTTATCATAGGAAAGGATCAAAAATGAGAATCTATTTAAACTATATTTTATTTATTATTTTAATAGACGGTGTCCTGCTTTTTGCTGGTGATAAACGAGCCATCACCTTTGAAGATTTCTTTGCTATGCAGCGATTGGGGGATGTAGTAGTCAGTCCGGATGCAAAATCAATCGCTTACACTTTAGCCATTCCAAATGTTGAGGAAGATAAAATTATTACCAATATATGGATATTGAATTTGAGTAATCTGAAAGCCAGCCGTTTTACTGAAGGAGACAAATCAAGTTCAGCTCCCGCCTGGTCTCCTGATAGTAAATACATTTATTATAATTACGATGGACAGATCTGGAAAAAGGCAGTCGCCAGTGGAGAAGCTGTGCAGGTAACTGATTTTGCTCCAGGGGCAGCAGGGATAGTTTTAAATTCCGATGGCAGCCAATTTTTATTTACAGCCAATGTGTACCCGGATTGTCCGGATGAAGATTGTAATAAGTTGAAAATGGATGAGGTCGAGAACAGTAAAGTTAAAGCAAGGGTCATTGATCACTTAATGTATCGTCATTGGAATCAGTGGAAAGAAGGCAAACGAAGCCATGTTTTCATGGCTGATGCAGATGGTAAAAATGTGGTTGATTTAACCCCGGGTGATTATGATGCGCCGCCGGTCAGCCTGGGTAGCTCAAATGATTATACGTTTTCACCGGATGGTAAAGAAGTATGTTTTGTACGCAATATGGATGAAATCGTGGCAGCCAGTACCAATAATGACCT
>JARRPN010000492.1:0-4631 GCA_037382875.1 Calditrichaceae bacterium
GTTTAAATGGATAGAGGATAGTATAATTCCAAAAATATACGATTAATCCTAAAAGAATAACCAAATATAATATTTGATAAACTCTATTGAATTTTTCATTAGTTTTTAATGAATCAATATATGCTTTCATTGGTACTTAAAATCAATATTTCATTCAGAACGAGTACATTTATTCTCTATATACTCTTTCAATATTTTTTGCGCCATTTCTTTTTCTTCACTTGTTAGTGGTGCATAGCCGCGTCGATAATTCCAGCCATAGCCCCATCGATACCATGTCGGGAAATACGGACTCCCACCAAGACGAACACCCAGATACATCATTTCAGCCAAACTTTCATTTTGAGTTCTAGCCAAAATACATTCTTTAAATAAACTGTCAGCTTTTGCCCTTTCTTTTTCGGTTCCACCCCGCCAATAGGCTTTATCATGCTCTAAACAGCATTCACACCAATCTTCTTTATCACTCAATGAGTGATCGGGAAATAAACTACATCCATCACTAGTAAATGGCTGTAATGTTTTTGTAGTTGAGCACGAACTTATTACAACCGCACTAATCCCCATGAAAATAAAAAAACAATATTGTAAAGCCTTCACGATTCTTCCTGTTTCTTTCCACTGCGATAAAAACGGATTTCAACCCTTTCAATCGTGGCCATACCCTCATCGATGGCATCATCAATTAATGGAATAAAACTATTAATCTTTTCCAGTGTATCCACAATTTCTATCACAATGGGTAAATCCTCAGACAGACGAAGAATTTTTGACGTATGAATCCGGCTATGAGCACCAAATCCCTCTATGCCCCGAAGA
The DNA here is from genome assembly GCA_037382875.1 of Calditrichaceae bacterium. Lineage (GTDB taxonomy): Bacteria > Calditrichota > Calditrichia > Calditrichales > Calditrichaceae > JAFGKZ01. The sequence goes on from JARRPN010000492.1 coordinate 820, forward strand.
ACCGTTGTGCCGGCAATATTATTTTCTCGAGCAGTTTGTACAATCCATTCATATAGCAATTTGCCCTCGTATTTATCACTTTCGCCTATAAAAATTCTCAGTAAATGACCCTGTTCAGGCAGCACCATAATAAACCACCTCCTAAATCATTTTTGAAAAGGTAAAACCCAGCCATACGGCCCCTAACCCCAAAATTATGTGTAAAGCTAAATTAGTTAAAGAAGAAATTATCTGGCCATCGCGGGCAAAATTGAAAATTTCATACCCAAAGGTTGAAAATGTTGTGAAACCTCCAAGAATACCAATAAAGACCAAGAGTCTTAATTCGGGACTAAATATCTGGCGATTCTCAGCAATTCCGCTTAAAAAACCAATAAGCAGACAACCAAGTACATTAACAGCTAACGTACCAAAAGGAAACCAGGTCTTACCAAATAATCTATAAATTAATCCACTGACTACATAACGTGAAATTGCGCCAATAAAACCACCAGTTCCCACCCAAAGCAGTTTAATCATTCTTTATCCATATCTATTGAAATTAGAAGGTTTTATTTCAGGACTAAATTTTCATCACAACTTACAAAAATTAGTTATTGTCCATTTAAATTTCCAGTTTAATTCCCTTCTTCCATAATCCAGTTTATTAATGGAAGAACACGTAAATATTTTGGATTATCACGAACAATATTGATAAGACCTATCTGGAAACCCTTCAGCTTATAAGTATAATTGACTACACCTAAGGATATACCTTTTTGAGTCCCTTTAATCTGATTAAATGCACTAGCAGCAATACCTGTTAATTGCCCATTATCTATCACTTTTATTAAAGCCGTGGAAACAAATAGACCTTTTAATTCATGTCCGCCGGAACCAACACCGGCTATCGTTATACCAGAAACTTTAGGAGCACCAGCTCCAAGACCTACAATCGATATACCTTTCAGATGTTCTCCGGCGCCCATGCCCAGACCGGCAACATTTATACCGGATAAATTCTCACCGGCACCCATACCTAAAAACGCCGCCTGCAATCCAAACATATTTTCTCCGGCACCACAACCAAGCCCCCCTATAGTAATCCCGATAGCATCTTCGCCTGCGCCTGCGCCAAGCATTCCAATCGTAATACCTTTGGCATTTTCACCTGCTCCCAATCCGACACCAGCAACACTAATACCCCATAAATCGCCACTGGAACCTAATCCGAATCCGGCTAAATTCACACCGCAAAGATCGCCGCCGCTGCCCATGCCTAGACCACCAATGTTGACACCTGCCATGTTCGGACTGTTCATTATCTTTAGGCGTCCAAAGTGTAATATTTACTCCTGTGACTTTTTTTACATTACGGTCACTCCAATTAAAACGCAGACCTGTAAAATATTGAGAATTACCAAAACTGATACCATATTCACTGGTCGGAATATCCAGACTTTGAGCACAAACTTCAGATTGAAAGAAAAAAGTGAAAATTGCAATAAAACAAAGTGAGAGAAGATTTTTTAGAGAATTAAACATCGTACCTCCCGAGAATTATATAAATATTTGAAATCGAATATAAATACGATAATTTTCACAAAAGGTTGTGTAATTTATTACAATTAGATCAGATGAGACATTATTGAAATGGAATTTAAAACATCAATTATATTAATTAAAAATAAAATCAGCATTTAATGAAAGGAAGTATTGGTCTAATCTATCCCAGCTTGAATTGTATCCATCAGAAATATCAACCGATATTGCCGAGTTATTAAAATTTTGTCGAATTCCAAAATTTAAAAAGAATAAATCATTGTTGAAATCGAACAGATCTGAGTTTTCTTTTCTATCAAATATTCCGCAAGTCAAATCAATTCTAGAATATGGTACTTTATATATTACATTGCTTGAAATATCTATGCTATTATCAAAATATGAATTTATACGATTCCAAAAAATATGTGATATTGTTAATGAGAAATAAAACCTTTTAAAAGGAACAGTAAAAAAACCATATGAAAATTTATCCGGCAGTTCGAAAACATATTTTTGATTGATAGATTCCATATTCAAATAAATAGTAGAAGAGTCTGTTGATATTTGCTCCTCTAAACCAGATCCTTCATATTCCATTTCAGATTTAATATAGCTTCCTTTACTGTATAATATTCCAAATGAAATAAAATCTGAAAACTTATAATTTAAGCCTAACTTTCCACTCAAGCCCATATCGCTAACTTTTGCCGCGACACTAGACACTTGTTCTTTAACATATAAATAATCCACATCCATTTGTAATCCAACAGATATATTATCATCATTCATAAAAAGATTGGAGTAATTATAACAACCAGAAAATGATAAAGAGTGTAATTCAGCAATAAATTTAGGACTAAAAGTAATTCCAGTTCCTTCCGGCTCTTCGATTGTTGTTAAAGGAATTTCCCCTAAATCGATAGAATGAGAATATTTTTTATGATAACCAACTGCCAAGCATATATTAGAAATTGGATAGACAAAACCAGCAGAATAAGGCAAATATTGTTTTGTGCGTTTTAACTTATACGAATAAAATATATTTTGCGGAGGTGCATAATTAAATAATAATCCTAAGCTTGGCTGAGAAAAATTACATAGAGATGCCGGATTTGCATGGCTTATTTCTGCAACTGATGATACAATTAAATTTGAGAATCCTATACTATTAATGGCATTAATACCTGTGGTTTGAGGATTTTTTGAGAAATTAATTGATGTGCTTCCCACTCGCTCAGGATCGCCAGAAAAAACATAAATTATTAGAATGAAAATCAAAATATATACTTTCATCGAGAATTCCTTTCTCACAATATGAAAAAATATATTGAAAAATTTCAATTATTCAGATAACGATTTGATGAGAAATCAAAACTCTGTCGTAAGATAAACGTATTTAATCCATGCCGTAAAAAACTCATTACGATGAGACCGCCATAAATTTAATGGTTTAGTCAAATCGAAATTGACTGGTTCATCTACATCTTCTCTGCCCTTTAACTTATCACGGTTGGCTTCATCGATAATGCGGCCTCGATTGTATTCCGGATGGCCCAGATGCATTACAAATTTATGATCAGGTGTTTCAAAGATAGTATAACCTGTATATTTTGAATAAGCTAACAGATTTATATTCCCTTTATCTTTTTCAGCTTCAAGAATTTCATCCGGTATTCCGGCAAAACGGCTTTGTGGACACCAGAAACGATCATCTAAATCACCGGTTATTGGATGGCCCTTAACCAGATTATTTGTTTCGAACACACCAAAAAGCTTTTTACTATACTTAATTTTGTCAATGCCGATATGCTTTGCCAAAGCCAGTCCACCTTTCTGAGCATAGTTGAGTATGCGTGTTATTTCATCCCAGTAATTGACATCTTTAAATTCAACTTCCTCGACCGGCGCGCCAGTTACAATGAGTCCATCGAGATGTTTTTCTGCAATAGCTTCCTTAAATGTAATGTACAAATCATCCAGATGTTCTTTATCGGTGCTTTTATACTCGTGGGATTCCAGACGTATCCAGATTGGATTAATTTGCAAGATAGATCGGCCAAGTGGAAACAACAAATTAAATTCATAAGTATCTGCTTTAGGCATAATATTTAGAATACCAATCCGTAAAGCACGGATATCCTGATGCAGAGCAGCATCTTTAGTCATGCATTGAACGCCTCGTTTCTCTAAGGCAGAACGGGCATGATAATCATCGGGAAGAATAACGGTCATAAAACTCTCTATCGTATTTCCATTTTAGATTACAATTACAATTTCATATTGAAAAC
>JARRPN010000493.1:0-2274 GCA_037382875.1 Calditrichaceae bacterium
TCTCGGCAGTGGCTGATAATATGTACTATTCTGATGTAAAAAATATGGTAGTATTAAAATAGAGTAATAAGACTTTAGTATAGTTAATATCGAATGAATAAAATGTATAAAATATTAGCTTTGGATTGGGATAGATTAGAAAGGACAGATAATGGAAGTAAATAAACGATATGTGGTTTTCGTTTCCCTTGTTGTAGCTCTAGGGGGCTTTCTAATGGGTTTTGACGCCTCAGTAATATCGGGTGTTGTAAAGTTTATCGATATTGAATTCGATCTTTCAAAACTTGAATTAGGTTGGGCTGTAAGTTCTCTAACATTAAGTGCAACATTGGCTATGATGATTGCCGGTCCGCTCAGTGACCGGTATGGCAGGAAACCTTTACTTCAAATTTCTGCATTATTATACCTTATTTCAGCAATCACATCAGCTATTGCCCCAACCTTCTGGTTCCTGGTTGCGGCAAGAATGCTAGGTGGATTTGGCGTAGGTGCTTCCTTGATTTTAGCACCCATGTATATTGCAGAAATATCTCCGGCAAAATTACGTGGCACTATGGTTTCGTTCAATCAACTAAATATCGTCATTGGTATTTCTGTAGCTTTTTTTACTAATTACCTGATTTTAAAGTTAGGTGATTCTGACATGGGCTGGGCTCAATTTTTGAAATTTGACGAATATAATTGGCGATGGATGCTTGGGCTCGAATCCTTTCCTGCTTTATTTTACTATATTAGTTTATTTATTGTGCCTGAGAGTCCGCGCTGGTTAGTCATGAATGGGGATGAAGTTACAGGATTGAATATTCTTACACGCGTTATTGGTCCGGAAAAAGCAGGTGAAGAAATAAAAGCAATCAGAGAAAGCATTACCAGCCATGTTGAAAAAAAGAAAGTTCCGATTTCATCCTTGTTCAAACCTGCTCTCAGGTTAGTATTACTGGTTGGAATTGTAATTGCAATTCTGCAGCAGATAACTGGTATAAATTCAGTATTTTTCTATGCCCCCATGATTTTTGAACAATCCGGTATCGGCACCGATGCATCATTTTCTCAGGCCATCCTTGTAGGTTTGACTAATCTCGTTTTTACTGTTGCAGCTATGTTACTGATTGATAAACTGGGGCGTAAACCCTTATTGGGTCTGGGAGTATCGGGTATTGCTTTGGCTATGTTCCTATTAGCGTATGGATTTAGTTCAGCAACCTATAAATTGACAGATGAATCCATTAAGGATTTGCCTGATAATATAAATAAAGGATCGTTAACATCCTTACTTGATAAAACATTTGACTCTGATGTGGCTTATAAAGAAGCACTGAAAAAACAGCTGGATGCACAGATTGTTAAAGAACACGAGTCTACTTTGATTACTGCCGCAATAAAGATGAATCCTTATCTTATTTTAATTGGTATCATTGGTTTCGTAGCATCGTTTGCAGTATCCTTGGGTCCGGTAATGTGGGTTATGTTTTCTGAGTTATTCCCGAATTGGATTCGTGGACTGGCAATATCGCTTGCAGGATTTATAAATTCTGCCATTAGTTTTCTTGTTCAGCTTGTCTTTCCGTGGGAATTGGCAAATTTTGGCAGTTCTACAACTTTCCTTATATATGGTATTTTTGCTGTTGCGGGATTGATTTTCATCTTTACTATGGTGCCGGAAACAAAAGGTAAATCTCTTGAGGAATTGGAAAGTATTCTCGTAAAATAAATTAATTGAAAATTATATAATAAATGGGATTTCAAATAAAATGGTATGTGCTATCACAGAAATGAAAAGAATCAACTTGAAAATTTGGAACTCAGCATTTTTAATCACATTCATTTTATTAACTGTCTGTAAAGGCCAGAAAGCCAATAATGTTCCGGTTAAAGTGGAAGTAAAAAAAGTTGATGATTCCAATACGCTAGTCAGGCATGGACAGCCCTATTACATTAAAGGTGCCGGCGGCTCTTCCCGGTTAGCAGAATTATCAAAACGTGGTGGAAATTCAATCCGCACATGGAGTACACACCGGGCGCAAGCGGTCCTCGATTCTGCTCAAAAGTATAATATTACGGTTATGATGGGGCTTAATGTGGGCAAGGAAAGGCATGGTTTCGATTATAATGACAAAAAAGCAGTGGTAAAACAGCTCGAACGTTTGAGAATTGAAGTAGAAAAATTTAAAAATCATCCGGCACTGTTAGCCTGGGGGATTGGTAACGAGCTGAATCTGCGATATACAAATAAAAAAGTATGGGATGCGGTTAATGACATTGCTGAAATGATCC
>JARRPN010000494.1:0-2272 GCA_037382875.1 Calditrichaceae bacterium
TTGATCGTTGGCAGTTTCTTGAAAAGTATGCTAAAGATTATTTTAATATTGATTGTATAATCTATGCCCATCGATGTGATCAAAATCCGGCAACCGGTACCTTCAAAGATATGGCTGGTACGGTGGTAGCCAGCGTTCTTAAAGAAAATAATAAAACAGCCTATGTAGCTGCAAGCACTGGAAATATCGGTAATGCTTACGCAAAGTATTTATGCGCAGCCGGAATTAATTTATATGGTTTTATCCCGAGCAATTCATCAGCTGAACAAGAAGCTGGAATTTCAGCATTCGGGCAGAAAGTTAATCGGGTTTCTGGTGATTATGCAATGGCTAAAAAAATAGCAGCAGAATTTGCACAGGAACATAATTTAATTTTAGCCGCTGGAAATTTTGATCCTATGCGCATTGAAGCGAAAAAGACTATGGTTTATGAGTGGCTGAGAGTTTTACCTGAATTTCCGACTGTATATATGCAGGCTCTAAGCGGTGGTACGGGACCATTGGGTATAAAAAAAGCATTTGGTGAATTAACCGGAGTCTTTAATCTGGGCAAACTTCCAAAGCAGATTATGGTACAATCAGGAAAATGTGATCCGATGACACAAGGATGGAACCAGGCAAAAGAAAATAATTTCCCCGAGGGCTGGGAAACAGATTATCCAATAATTGTAAATCCGGATACATACGTTCCAACACTAGCAACAGGAAATCCGCAAACATATCCTGTAATTGCTCCCTTTGTAAGGGAAACTGCGGGGGAAATAATTTCAAGTCAAGAGGATCATTTACCATTGATTGCAGCCTGGATAGCGATGGAAACAAGCATTTTAATCGGTCCGGCAGCAACGGTTACCATATCCGGTTTTATGAACTCGCTCAGAGATAAGCTGATTAATACAGGTGATGTTATAGTGCTAAATATAGGAGAAGGTATTAATAGATCACCTCGATTTTTAACTGATTTAAGTTCTGATGCTTCGATGGTTCAATCAATTAGTGAATGTGATCTATTTGATATAAATCAGGAGAGGAAAACAATAATCCAAGATGTCCATAAAATCATGATAAATTAATATTTGACTGGAATACTATGAATCACAAATCACTGGATAAACTTAATGAAAATTTGAATAAATTAAATCCTCAGGAAATTATTGAATGGGCATTTGATAACTATGATTCTAATGTAGGCATGATAACTTCCTTTGGTTATACGGGTATGGTGTTACTACATCATGTTTTAAAAATAAAGCCGGATATTGAAGTTTTTTTCATTGATACGGGCTTCCACTTTAAAAAATCACTTGAATTTGTAAAAATGGTGTCTGAAAAGTGGAATATAAATCTTACAACAATCAAGACTAAGTACACTAAAGAGGAATTAATTAAAAAAATTGGTGATCCTCCATATCAAATAAATCCTGATTTATGCTGCAAGTACAACAAGGTGGATTGTTATTATTCGATTGCGAACAGAAAAGATGTCTGGTTCAGTGCCATACGACGAGACCAATCTTCTACCAGAACACATTTGAATGTTTTGGCTATTGATAAGCATGGTAGTTTAAAAATTCATCCGTTTGTATTTTGGCGTCGGGATCAGGTTTGGGATTTTATAAGAAAGAATAATATTCCGTATAATCCTCTTCACGATGAACACTATACAAGCATCGGATGTGAGCCATGTACAGTTCCTACAAAAGATGGCAGCCACGAACGCGATGGCCGCTGGCCGCATTTACAAAAGCTGGAATGTGGGATAAATGAATTCAGAAACGGAAATAAATGATCGATTAAGTCCTAAAAGAATGTCCCAATTGCTTTCACAAGCGATTCTGCAGAGACATTTGTCTGATTCCGACACATCCGTCATTTTTCATGATTTATCCTTTCTTGAACAAAGAATTCAAACACTTCTAAAACTATTCCCGGAAAATTCATTACATGCAATTGCTGCAAAAGCAAATCCTCTACTTAAGATGTTAGAAATCTTAAAATCCTGGAACCTGGGCGTTGAAGCGGCCACTTTTGGAGAAGTTTATTTAGCACAAAAAACAGGTTACAATTCAAGTAAAATAATCTTTGATTCACCGGCTAAAACCGATTCCGAGCTCGAAACAGCTTTAAAATCGGGCGTATATATCAATGCGGATTCACTGGAAGAATTAAAGCGAATCGCACTTCTAAAGGAAAAAGTAAAATCTGAAAGTAATATAGGTTTTCGTATTAATCCTCAGGTCGGAAAAGGTCGCATTGCTGCTACTAGTGTTGC
>JARRPN010000495.1:0-2267 GCA_037382875.1 Calditrichaceae bacterium
AATTTTTACTTCAGTTCAAATTATTCATTTTTAACAAAAAGTGTGAATTATTTTTCCACAAATTAAATGCTTAATTTGGCCATGTTTCTCTGAATTTTCATTTCTGAATTTTTCTGTGCAAGTTATTTACAAATCACCCTCAAGAGAATGAGGGAATTAAATATGAAACGAATTAATTTTATTACAATTTTAGTGATTATTCCAGTGATAATCTGGGGACAAAATTCAAGTGCAGGCGCAGGATCGGCAAGTAATTTATTGCTCAGATTCCCCGCCAGTGCTCGTGTTAGCGGCATTTCTGAAGCCTACACCGGATTGGCAAATGATGAAAATACAATTCTTTACAATCCTGCTGGTCTCCCCAATTTAAACGGTATAGCAATTAGCTTGAACCACGCTGAATGGCTTGAAGACATCCGAATAGACAATATCATATATGGTCAGAAAGTGTCCTATAACATGGCTATTGCTTTTTCGATTACACACATGTGGATGCCTTCTATACAGGGAAAAGATCAGTATGGACAGGCTACTGAGAGCTTCAATGTATCCAGTAGTATTGTGCAATTAGGTTTGGGGTATAAAATACAAAGAGCTTTCTATCTTGGGATAAATGCTAAATATTTCCAGGATAAATTGGCTAATTATAATGCAAATGGGTTTGCATTTGACCTTGGTTTATATATGCAAACGGCTGTTAAAAATCTCACTCTTGGATTAGCTGTACAAAACTTAGGTGATAAAATTAAGTATGACAAAATGAATCAGGAAATCCCCCTCACTTTTCGTGGTGGTTTAGCTTACAGAGTTATGGATAGACAATTAACATTATCAGCAGATCTCGTCAAATCAACAGACACCAATATAAATCTTTATACTGGTATTGAGTATAATTTTCAAAATTCTTTCTTCCTACGTATAGGAAATCAGTATTCTAGTTCACGGACTTTATATCCATCATATGGTCTCGGATTTGTTCTAAAACAAATGCTAACAACAAATTACACATTTGGGAATCTTGAAGACTTAGGTATGACACATAAATTTGGATTTACTTTTCAATTTAATAAACCAAATAAAAAATATGGCTATTCCAGTTCAAAACCTAAATATTCATATACTAAAAAGGTACCGGATGTAAAACGTAAAGTTTTTATGAGTACACTTGAAAATGAAATATTATTATCATGGAAAAAGATCGAAAATGCTAAATATAACATTTATGTAAAATCAAACGCTAATAACGGATGGTACAAAATAAATGAAGCACCGCAAAAATCTGCATTCAAAAAAGTAAAAAAACCCACAAAAGCTGGAACATATTTATTTAAAGTTACATGTATTTTAAATAACCAAGAATATCTAATATCAGAGGAAATAAAATTCGATGTTAACTAAAAAATTTTTTAACATAAGCATACTTTTAATTTTTGTATCGGTTGGTTATAGCCAAACCACTCAATGGAGATTGTTATGGGATCCCAATACCGAATCTGATATGTATTATTATAAAATTTATCGAGATACACATTCATCGCCAACGACACAAATGGATACAACCATTCATCCGCATACAGAATATATTGATACTGATATTGAACCTGGTACACGCTATTATTATCGTTTAAAAGCTGTTGATTCCTCAGGACTTGAAAGTAATTATTCATCTGAAGTGAGTGCGGCAATACCAAATATTACCAATATTCCAAATCAAATTGCCAATCAGGGAGAAAATTTAGTTATAAATTTAAATAATTATGTTACTGATCCCGATCACGACGATGGTGAAATAGAATGGACCTATACAGGTAATAGTGAACTGTCCATCTCCATAAATAGCAGTAATATTGCCACCCTAACGTCATCCTCAGGGGATTGGTACGGTTCGGAAACTATCACATTTACAGCTACTGACCCGGATGAGTTCTATGATATTGATGCTGCAACATTATTAATTAATGCATTACCTGTAGTAAGCACCATAGCTAATCAAACAATAAATCAGGGTGGATCGTTCATTACTATTAACCTTGATAATTTTGTTGCTGATCCGGATGATTCTGATTCAGAAATAAGCTGGTCTGCAGAAGGCAATTCCGATTTGGATATAAATATCAGCACGAATAGAATTGTCACAATTAGCCCACCATCACCCAATTGGTACGGGCATGAGACAATCACATTTACGGCATCGGATTCACGTCCGCGGGGACGTGGCGCTTTGCCACGAGGCTGGCAGCGAGATTGTAATCTCTGCTATATTGCAT
>JARRPN010000496.1:0-2255 GCA_037382875.1 Calditrichaceae bacterium
CGATCATTGGTTCTATTGCTTTACTGTTGTTTGCACTGATTGTTTATATTCTTACCGGTTTAAGCTTTGGATTAATGATTTCGACAATCACCGATTCACAACAAATAGCCATGTTAGCTGCCCTGCTCTCTACCATTCTGCCAACCATAATGCTGAGTGGATTTATTTTTCCGATTAAAAGTATGCCGCTTATTTTTCAGTATGTCAGCAAAATTGTTCCGGCAACCCATTTTCTGGAAATCATTCGGGGTATTATGTTAAAGGGTAATACATTGTTGGATTTAAAGGTCCAGCTTGGTTATTTATTTGGTTTGGCCGGATTGTTAATTCTTGTAAGTGTCAGAAAATTTAGTACAAAGCTGGAGTAGAAATGCATCGAATACTTTATTTAGTACAAAAAGAATTTCGTCAGATTCTGCGCCAGCGTGCGTACCTTGGATTGATTTTTATAATGCCTTTTTTACAAATAGTCGTCCTTGGTTTCGCTATTACTACTGATGTCAAGAACGTACCTATTACCATTGTCGATGAAGATCATTCAACTATGAGCCGCCGTATGATTGATGCATTCTCTGTGACCCAATCATTCGATTTTCAGGGTGTGAGTCAATCCAGCGATCAGGCCAAAGAGGCGATGAAACGCGGCCAGGTAAAATTAATCCTTCACATCCCTTCGAATTTTGAAAAAGATCTGAAGAATAATGAGCATCCGGAAGTTCAGGCTATTGTGGATGGTGTGGATGGGAATACGGCCGGTATTGCTCTGGCCTATGTCAATCAGATTGCCGTAAAACTTCAGCAGGAATGGTTCGGCCAGATGGGTATGCGTCCTGAAGAATTAATGAACGTGCATCTTACCGAAATAGAAACGCGCATGGCATATAATGCCACTCTGGAAAGTGTTAATAATATTGTTCCTGGTATATTAGCTGTTCTGCTTATGGCTGTTACAGCGTTTCTTACTGGAATGAGCATTGTAAGGGAAAAAGAAATTGGAACCCTTGAACAATTAATGGTAACACCAATTCAAAATATGGAATTAGTCCTTGGCAAAGTAATACCCATGCTGGTTGTTGCATTTTTATTATTCAATGTGGGAATGCTGGGGGCAGGATTTATCTTTGGATTATGGATCAAAGGCAATTTGTTAACTCTGTACATGATGTTAATCTTTTTCTGTCTTTCAACTCTTGGTCTTGGAATTTTTGCATCTACAATAGCAAAAACTCAACAACAAGCAATGTTTATAGCCTGGTTTTTTATGGTTTTTGCTATCCTTCTGTCAGGATTTTTTATCCCAATTGAAAACATGCCTAATGCCATACAAATAATAACTTATCTGAATCCGGTCCGATATTTTATGGTAATCATTCGTGAAATCTACCTAAAAGGAACGGAAATACAGTTCTTATGGAAAGAAGGTTTGGCCATGCTGGTTTTCGGATTAGTTACGTTTATTTCAGCCAGTCTTCGCTTCCATAAACGCTTAAATTGAGTATATCCTAAAATACATAATTATAAGGAATATTTAATTTTCTTTCCAATTATTAAGAAATAACTCTTTACTTTTACAATATCTGAGAATAAATTCACAATATTGGAATTGTATATCATTTTCGATCCAATGGTGCCAAGGCATAGTGGTTTGATATTTTATTCACATTATGGCACAAAAGTTGTTAAATATGCGGCAAACACAATTTGGGGATTCATGTATGAGTAAAGAATTTGATGCAAAATTAACGAATCTAAAACACTATTTATTTAATGAATCAGAAGTTAGAAAGTTTATAGATTTTCTAATGACGAAAGCTGAAGTGATTGCACCCCATAAAAAAGGTGATAAATCTTACTCCTATGAAATTACAAAAACTGCAGAAAATGTTGTTCTAGAATATGAACGTACAATTCAGCCCTTGAAAAAATTCTTTTTACCTCCGGTTGAAACACTGCTATCATTTAAAATTCAATCCAATGAATTTCAGGAAGAAAAAATCGAAAGTAAAAAGAGAATCTTTTTTGGAATTCATTCTTATGATATGCAGGGTGTTCATCGGCTGGATTTCAGCTTTGAAAAAGGCAATGCGGAATCTAACTATTTTACACATCGCGAATACAGCACGTTTATCGGGATTTCGTACAAACCGGATGAATACCATTTTGCTAAATCTGTGGGTATTGATATTGAAGAGACGAACGGATTCGCCCTGTTTTTTCAGAAGGCTGAAAACGGGTATCTTGTTTTCGTTAAAACG
>JARRPN010000497.1:0-4000 GCA_037382875.1 Calditrichaceae bacterium
GTTATAGGGAACATAACTCCCAGCACACATCCAGGTCCTGTAATGATAAATAATATTATTATACAATTAGCCGGTGGAAATACGATTGCTTTTAATCCTCATCCTGCGGCAAAGAAACTTAATGCTTACATTATTCAACTGGCCAATCAATATCTCGCTAAAGCAGGTGCTCCGAACAATCTTGTGACATGTGTTGAAAATCCAACCTTAGATACTGCAAAAATATTATTTGGGCACTCCAAGGTAGAGCTTCTTTCTATAACTGGAGGACCAGCAGTAGTCAAAATGGCTATGCAGTATCCAAAAAAGGTAATAGCAGCCGGCCCGGGCAATCCTCCAGTATTGATTGACGAGACAGCCGATCTTAGTCTAGCCGCAAAAGAGATTACAGAAAGCGCAAGCTATGATAATAATATTTTGTGTATTGCAGAAAAAGAAATATTTGTTGTTGAATCCGTATTTGACGAATTTATGGCAAATTTTGAAGCGGTGGGTAATTATAAATTATCATCAATACAAATGGATAAATTGGCAGAAAAAGCAATACAAAAATCAGAGAATGCATTAATAATAAATCGCGATTTTGTCGGGCGCCGGGCATATGTATTAGCAGAAGCTATTGCTATTAATATTCCCCAGGAAACTCCCCTGCTTTTTGGTGAAACAGAGGAAAGTAATCCCTGGGTTATAGCCGAGCAAATGACCTGTTGTATCCCGGTAATAAAAGTAAAAAATTTCGAAGCAGGTCTTAGGTCAGCGCAAAAAGCTGAACATAATTTTAAGCATACTGCCAGTATTTATACAGATGATATGAATCGAGCAACATTGTATACTAAAACGCTTGACTGTGATGTACACACTATAAACGGCGGCACATTACGTGGTGATGGCGGAGATTTGGGCGAAGGTTATTTTTCACATACTATTGCCACACCTACAGGAGAAGGTATCAGCACACCGAAGGATTTTGTACGGACCAGAAGGATTATGGTGAACGGTTCGATGCGTTTTGTGTAATATCTGACATCTTTATCCAATTGCAAGTATTGCAGCATAGAAAGGATTCAATTAATACGGTTACTCATTAAATGATCAAAAAGAAAAACTATTAATAATACTATAAAAAAATTACAATTAAACTGTTTAATTGTATTATAATGGTATATTTGATATACAATGTAATGATTTGATTGAACAATAAAAGTTCATCAAATAAGATTTTTAGACTTACCTAAAAGTCAATGATAAAAGAATGAAAGGTATTGAAATTAAATCTGTTTATGATATTTGCAAAAGTAATCGGGACGGTTGTATCGACCCAAAAAGATGAGAATTTAGAAGGCAAAAAACTGCTTTTGTGTAAAGAAGTTGATCACGAAGGGAAACCGCTAAAAACATATCATGTGGCAGTGGATGCAGTACAGGCTGGTGAAGGCAATTTTGTATTATTGTCCTATGGTTCTTCAGCCAGGATGACTGAATTGACTAAAAATACACCTATTGATGCGGTAGTGATGGCAATTATTGATGATGTTCAGATTACGGAAAAACAGGAATCAGATAACTGATGAAATTAGCCAAAGTAATAGGAGTTGTCTGGGCTACTCAAAAAGTGCCGGAAATCAAAGGCTGTCGCTTGTTTGTGGTACAGCCGGTCAATGGTGTTGATATGAAACCTAAAAATAAGCCAATTGTCGCTGCAGATCCGCATAGCCTAGCTGCTACAGGGGATTATGTAGTAGTTGTAACTAATACAGATGCTACACAGGCTTTTGATTCAGGATTTGCACCTGTAAATGCCAGTATTGTAGAACTTGTGGATGATTTAGACTAATGTTTTTAGCGCGTGTTAAGAGAAAAGTAGTTGCTTCTGCCAAGCATCCGGCATATAATGGAAAACGGGTTTTTGTTGTACAAACAGTTAATCCTGAGGGTAAAGAAAAAGGTGAGGAGTGGTTAGCCATGGATTATGTTAGTGCTGGTATTGGTGATATTGTTGTATGTGGAGGCGCTCCGGGTGTAGCAAAAGATATATTTAAACTTGATCTTGCTCCTATTCGTACATTAATTATAGCTATAGTGGAAAGGATAGATTATAAAGATGGAAATCGATATTGCACTGTCCAATTAAGATAAATAAACAATTTGAACCAAATTATAAATATTTTTAAAGAAGTGCGAAGAAAGATTAAATTTATAATTTTGAATAAGAAAGTTTAGCAAAATATAGGAATAGCATTATGGCTAGAGAATATATTTCAGCCAAAATAAATGAAAAAGAAGTATTAACTACACCAACCGGTGTTAGTAAAGGTTTTATGACTACAGATATGATTATTAAAATAGACCTGGAAGGAAATGTAATTTCCGACAATTCTGATTACAAGCCATCAAGTGAAGCAAAAATGCACCTGGAAGTATATAGGGAACGTCCGGATATAAAATCTGTCGTCCATGCTCATCCACCTTATTGTACATGTTTTGCAGTTGCAGGTATTCCACTGAATAAATGTGTTCTTCCGGAAGCAATTATTGTGATTGGATCGGTACCTATTGCACAGTATGGATTACCGTCTACAATGGAAATTCCTGATAAGATCCGACCGCACATAAAATCATCAGATGCTATTCTACTGGAAAATCATGGAGCTTTAACATTGGGAACTAACGTACTTAATGCATATTTTAAAATGGAAACACTTGAACACACAGCTCAAATAGTCTGGAATGCAGTACAACTTGGTAATGTTAATGTGCTACCGGAAAGCGAGCGTGACCGTTTGATGGATTTACGGGAAAAATTCAATTTACCTGGAAAAGTAACTGTTTGTGACGCCTCACCACTTAATGGAACCAAAATTGAATCAAAATCATATTCACAAACATCATCAGGACTAAGAGAAGAAGATATCCGCAAGATTACAGAAAAAGTTATTGATAAACTTCAATCATAGATTATTCTATCACTTTAAATATATTTAATTGATACTAAGATAAATGCAATCTTACTGATGTACCTGAATAATTATATTTATCTGTAAGGGAATTTTAATAAAAGAAGGGTGATATGAAGATATTAATTGCAAATCCGGGAAGTACGTCTTATAAATGTAAATTATATAATATAGATGATATGACTGTTTTATTCCAGGCAACCGTAGAACGTATCGGATACGAAGATGGTATTTATTCATACAGCTTTATAAATGATAATACCAAACAAATTAAAATGGAAATCAAAGACTACTATGCTGCGGTTAATTTAACTCTAAAATCATTACAGGAATTTTTTCCGATAACTGATATCGCTGCTGTTGGTTTTAAAACTGTGCATGCAAAAGGTGTAAGTGGTTGTGTTGAATTATCTGATTCTGTAATTAAAGCGATGGAGGATTATCAACCTCTGGCACCAGTACACACGGATGTTTATTTGACAGCTATTAATGTTTTTAAAAAACTTTTAGATCAACACCCTTGATTGGATTATTTGAAACGCACTTTCATCAAAATATTCCACCTGAAGCCTATCTGTATGGTATCCCATATAAATACTATACAAAACATGGAATACGAAAATACGGTTTTCATGGCGCTTCTCACCGTTATATAGGTATGCGGTTAAAAGAATTATACAATTCAAATAAAGTTATTTCCTGCCACCTGGGTGGAAGCTCTTCTGTGTGTGCGATAAAAGATGGGTGGTCAATAGACACCTCCATGGGTATGAGCCCACAGAGCGGTTTACTTAATGCCAAGCGTGTTGGAGATCTGGATCCTTTCGCACTTTTATATATTATGCAAAAAGAAAATTTATCTCCTGATGAAATCGCTGAAATACTCATTTCTAAAAGCGGGATATACGGTATTTCCGAAGGTTTAGCAGACTTTCGTGATATCGAAGAGTCGATGAATTCAGGCAACGAGCGCTCAAGGCTGGCTTTTGAGACTTTCGCTTATTATGTAAAACGCTATATTGGTGAATATATGGCAATTTTAAATG
>JARRPN010000498.1:0-2250 GCA_037382875.1 Calditrichaceae bacterium
TGCTGTAATTACTTCAGTTGCCCGTGATGATTTAAAAGACGGTGGATCCTTTATCTTTGCTGAGACGATAAGAAAAATCAAAGAACAGCTGCCGTCCTGCAGCATTGTAGTTCTCATTCCGGATTTTAAAGGTGATATGAAAGCACTGGATATCGTTCTGGATGCCGAGCCGGAAATATTGAATCATAATATGGAAACGGTGGAAAGATTACAAAGTCCATTACGTATCCAGGCAAAATATGATCGATCATTGTCAGTCCTGAACCATGCCAAGGGCAGGGAATTTATCACTAAATCCGGTATTATGGTTGGTGTAGGGGAAACCTATGATGAGATATACCAGACCTTTGCTGACCTTCGTGAGGTTGATTGTAACATTTTGACTGTTGGACAATATTTGCCGCCCACCAAACAGCATTACCCCATGGAACGGTTTTACCATCCGGATGAATTTGCTGAGATCAAGGAAAAAGCTTTGAAAATGGGCTTTACTCATGTAGAATCAGGGCCAATGGTGCGCAGTTCTTACCATGCGGATGAGCAGATTCCTAAATAGCCTTAATTTGTTTTAATATTTTTTAACGAATCAATCTCTTTTTGCATTTTAATATAATGGGTGCCTTTCCAATATACTTTTTTACAGCCATTGCACTGATAAAATTCTTCAAAATGTTTTTTCACCTTTGCCGGGATTGAATGAATTACTAATTTCTTTTCAATTGGTTCAATTATATCATTACACACCATACATATTGAAAATGGTTTAATCTTTGTAAAAAGATCAAATTTCCTGATGATTTCCTCAGTTTGCTTTTTAGGATTGGTATTTCGAACCCAGTAGCCACGCGTAACTTTCTTGTTTTTTAGTAATCCCTGATCCCTTGTTAAAATGATTCTGGTTTGCGATGCAGCAATATTTATAATTTCTATGTCATCGAAATTGTTTTGATAAAGGCTATCGAAACCGAGCATGCGCAGTTTGGAAACCAGCTTGCCGATATTAACATCCAGTATAAATTTTGTTTCTCTTAAAGGTCCCGGCCTCAGTCGATAAATAGGGGAAATATCTATCAATTCAAATACCGGATAAACCGATACGCGATCACCAGGCTGGATATTATATTGAAAATCTACCGAGATACCGTTTACTATAATTAAATCAACTTCGGGATGGGGAACACCGATGGCTTCTATGACATCTTTGATCGAGGGATTACCTGTAAATAGATATTCATAATCCTTTTTGCGTTTTTCTTTGGGGAGGAAATCATTCAATTCTTCATAAAACCGGATGGTTATGTGTTTTTGAGATAACATGATTTAACACCCAACCAAGAGGATAATTTATTATTTCAAAATTATTAACACAATCACTGCCGGGATAACCGCTACCATAACTGATAGCAGCGAACCAATCAAAAAGTATTCAGCAAAATTTTTATCATCGAGTTCTTTAAACCGTGCTAATGACTTTAAAGCAATGATAATAGCAATGGCACCAATCTGGTTAAATATAATCAGGAAATATAAAAAGGTTCTTTCCAACAGGCCTATAAGTCTACCGCGATCATATTCTTCACGATCTTTTTGAGTCGGTTTATCTTTCTTTTTAGGAGTCGCGCGCATACGGTTCAATGTGAGCCGGATAAAAATAGTACCTTCTTTTAATGTAAATATATACCCACAGAGAATAAGTAAAATGCTGTCCAGGCTTAATTTGCTGAATAACAGATTTAATATAACTGTGGACTCAATAAAATCGAAAAAGAAGCCTTGTAAGGGATTAACCAGAAGGGGAATAATTGAATTCAATAAGTGAGTAATTAGAGGTACTATTAGTATAGCCATCAGAATATGTCCAAGATATATCAACTTTGATAGTTTTATATTTCTTGGTTTAGCCAGGGAATCATAGAGGATTAACAATTCATGCATCACAATAATCAGGATAACTGAATAAACATTATCAATTAAGAAAATAGCCAGTAAACCGATAAGTGACCGCCATAAAATATTACGTTTAGTGCCTAGCCGGGGATTTAAAATCATGTTGATATCATAGAATATAAATCGCCCTAACAGATAGACCAGTATTAATGCAATTTCTGTTCTCATGGTTTCTCTTGTAATTTATAATTTAACTCTTTTTCAATCATATCCTGAGTAACCGCAAGATGTTTAAAAGCTTTATCACTGACATTTTGAGATACTGCCGGCTGAGTTATGCCCAGATTTTGTGCAATATCCCGC
>JARRPN010000499.1:0-2850 GCA_037382875.1 Calditrichaceae bacterium
GTACCCGCGCGGAATGTTAAATACCGGTCAAAATGTTTAGCTGCATTGGGGAAATTCCATCCCATATAAGATGTTAATCCTGATGAGTGCCAGGCGATAAATTCATCCTCATGAGGGGATTTTAATCCGAATGGAACATGATCAAATAACCGGTGTTTTGGTACTAAATAAGAGAACAATTTGGTAATTACTGTTTCTTCGGAAACTAAAAATGTTTTCGGATTGGTAGTTTGGTATAGATTGGGAGAAGTAAAACGATAATCATTGGAAAGAATATTTTGTAGTAAAGTCGTACCGCTTCTCCAGTGCCCCAAAATAAAGATAGGTGGTTTAATGGTTAATTTCTCATATTTAGTTTGATATTTTTGTTTTTCTATTTGGGCGAGTAGTGAATTTGCTAAGCTTTTCAATGTTGTGGGCAGAACTCGATAAAAATATGACCAGTTAATTGAGGTTTTTTCATTTTGCAGAATATTATACCATTGACTCAATGTCATACCATGGAAAGTAGGTGCTAAATAATATGAAAAGAATTTTTGAAATGACTGGATCATATACTATATATGTTTACTTAAATAATTAACTGATTTTTGTGCTGCCACGATACCACTTTTTACTGTTTGCATAAATCCACCTAATCGATGTGTCCAGGCTCCGGCCAAAAATATATTTTTTATCGGAAATCGACTCATCTTTAGTAGTGCCCGGTGTGTACCGGTTTCTGCTCTGGTTTAAATGTATGTGGTGTAGCAAGGTCAATGGTTTTTAAATGTTTGCGAATAGTTGGATATTGTATTTCGAGTTTGTTTAATATATCATTAATTGCCTCTGTTTTATGATTTTTATATGTAACAGGATCCAGATTAATCCATTTCTCACCGGATACCCCGCCAACAACACTTAGTATTCGACAATTGCCGGAGTATCCATTCGGATAATTGATGCCTGGTGCTATAACAGAGTATCCATCAATCATACTTGAATTATTTTGTTTGTATATGGATGCATCAATATCATCATCAGGAAAAAATATATTTAAATAATATTTGATGCCAAGCTCTTCAACCGGGCAATCCAGGCCAAGATGCAACTGCAAAATTGATAATGAGCTCTTAAATGAATCAACCATTTCCATATAAGTGTCCGATATACTTTGATCAGATATTAGATGATTAACCAGATCAGGTGTATTCATTCCGGAAATAATAGAATGGCAGTGAATCTTACGACCGTCATTTAGTATGACACTTGTAGCCCGGTTCTTTTTTGTTTGAATGGATTCAACTCGCATATTTTTGATAATAGTACCATTATGCTCGATAATTTTCCTTTCGAGCGCATTGGTTAATGCTTGACCACCGTTTTTAATAGTATACATGCCGGTATCAAATAACAGGTAAAACATAACAATAAAATTAATCGCCGGGAATTGTGACATAGGTTCGCCAAAGAAAACAGCAGCCTGGTAAAGCAGGCTTTTAAGCCTCTCATTTTTAGCATATTTGCTTAGAAAAGTATCGGTAGATGAATAACTATTTGTTAAGAAATCCGGTATTTTTGGTAAAAACCGGCTGATTATATTTATTATTCCACTTTCACCTTCAACGGTGTTGTAATATAAATTTCCGATCTTGTACAGATACGATTGTAGCTTAACTAATCCTTCCTTTTCATCAGGGAATTCAGTGATCAAAATTTTAAAAAATTCAGAAAAGCTGTTTGGAATAAGAAAATTATAATTACCAAGGTTAACATTGAATGCATCTTTAAGTTTGATAAAAGTAATTTCATCAACAATATTTAATTGAGTTAATAAATTGTGAAAGGGCTGTTCTGGTCCGCAGGCAGGGATGGCATGCAGGGCCACATCAAAAACAAATTCATCACGTTGGAATGCGATCGCGTAGCCGCCAACCTGAGACTGTTCTTCAATTAAAGTAACATGAACACCTTTTTGAGATAAATACGCGCCGGCGCTCAGCCCGCCTAAGCCAGCGCCAATTATGAGAACATCACTATGCATATATTGGTAATTTATAAAATTGAGTTCTGTAATGAATTAAAATGGAAAAAATACTCGAAAATGGATTACAGAAAAAATACTGATAGCTATGTTTATCAGCTTGAAAGAACAGCATGAAATCAGCCGATTATATTTTTTAAATCAGTGAACAATTTCTTTTCTACATCCGCTCTTTTTTCAATCATCGCACCCAGCTCTTGCAATTTATCTTGGCCCAAATCACGATTGCGTCCGATTTTTCCGGCAAAAAGTGAGATCAATCTCCATTCATCACCGTTATTCATCATTTGTTCGGCAACCTCATTCAAATCAGGTTTATTAATCAATTTAGCTGCTTCCTGTAGAAAGGCAGCATACATAAACCTAAATCCACCGCCACCAGTACCGCGTTCTTCAAGAAGAATATTAATCATCATAACTTCATCAGACAGATGCTCTTCATCCCGAGCTAGTTTGGGCCAATCGGACAGTTTTTTGGCGAAATAACGAATTCCCTTCACGCCAAGAAAAGGCAACGGGATCTGAAGCATATTAAAAGCGGCTTTTTTAATACCTTTCTTTATTGCGTTTTCCCAATCGATATTAGCTGTAGAACCATTTCGATAAATCATCAATCCTTTTGGTTTAAAAGGTCCCCTCGTAAAACGAGCGGTCATCAAAGTATCCTGATCAAGTTCTGCAATAACCGGGGTATAGGCATCACTTATCAGGTATTTGTTTTTATTCTTACCTACAACGATGACAAAATGGCCATTAAAGTGTGCACGAATATATTCAGGAACATAATCCATATAAAAAAAGTCAACCTGAACACCAGCAGGCGTATT
>JARRPN010000500.1:0-2248 GCA_037382875.1 Calditrichaceae bacterium
CACAGGTGAACCATTAGCCGGGGCCAATATTTATCTCAGAGAAACTACAATCGGTACAGCCACTGATGAAGAGGGTATGTACTATTTGAGAGTAGATAACGGCGTATATGAAGTGGTTTGTGATTATATAGGCTATGCAACAGAAGTGCAAGATGTTGAGATATCCGGTGATGTAAAACTTGATTTTGAATTGACAGAGTTTTTATTCTCAAAAACCATAGAAGTCATTGCTGATCGCGCCCGTGATCGTGAAACACCGGTTGCATATTCAGATATAAATAAAGAGAAAATTAATTTACAACTCGGTTCACAGGATATTCCACTGGTTTTAAATACAACGCCTAGTGTTTATTCAACTATGCAGGGCGGAGGGACTGGTGATGCTCGTATTAATGTTCGTGGATTTAACCAGAGAAATATCGCTATTATGATTAACGGTGTACCAGTTAATGACATGGAAAACGGATGGGTGTATTGGTCAAATTGGGATGGCGTCGGTGATGCAACTTCTTCAATTCAGCTACAGCGTGGATTGACGGCTGTTAATCTGGCCACGCCGTCAATTGGTGGAACTATGAATATATTAACAGATCCCACAGCTAATACCAAGGGATTAAAATATAAACAAGAAGTAGGCAATGACGGTTTTTTGAAATCTACACTTATCGTAAATAGTGGCTTAATTAATGATAGATTTGCAATTAATGGTGCAATAGTTAGAAAACTCAATGATGGTCTTGTGGATGCAACATGGACGGATGCCTGGGCTTACTATCTGGGTGTTTCCTGGAATGTGAACGAAAAAAATCGTTTAGAATTTTATGCTTTAGGCGCTCCACAACGGCATGGTCAAAATTTGTATAAACAAAATATGGCTGTTTATGATAAGAAATATGCAGAAGATGTGATTGATAAATCTATGAAAAGTAAAGATTCTGATAACGATGGTATTAACGACTGGGATGCCTACTTTAATCAATTTTATGAAAAGGGTAGAAGATTTAATCAAAACTGGGGAAAAGTTAGCAGCGAGTATAACGGAAAACAGGCTGTTGGTGATAATACTTTCGATCGTCAAAAAAAGAATTTTATTAATGAACGTGAAAATTTTTATCATAAACCGCAGGTGAATTTAAACTGGTACTCCGAGTTGTCAAATGATCTGAATCTTTATACGATTTTATATTATTCAGGTGGTAATGGTGGCGGTACAGGTCTGGATGGAAAATATTATAGAAGGGATGCCAATGGTGAATTAAGCGATAATAATTGGAAGTATTATTATGGCCCATCACCATATTCGTTGGATTTTAATGAGACCATTCAAATGAATGCCGGGCCTGCCGGTTTTTACTTTATAGACCAGGATAGTTTATATAAAGATAAAGGGCAATCATTAGCTATATTACGAAATAGCAGAAATAATCAATGGACAGTTGGCGCCATCTCGAAAGTTAATTATAAATTCTCTAATATCTTACAATTCACAATAGGAGTTGATTGGAGATCTGCTGAGGTTGAACATTATCGTGAAATTCGTGATCTACTTGGCGGGAATTATTTTATAGCCAATGACAATCAATTTTCTACTGGGCCTGATTCATTGAAAATTGGTGAGAAATATGATTACTATTTTACTAATACAATAAATTGGTAAAGCGAATTTGCACAGTTAGAATATATGAACGGACCTATTACTGCTTATGCTATGGTTGGATTTTCCACAATAAGATATGAGTATACCAATCACTTTGTCGCAAACAAAGTTGATTCAACCACCGGAGAGCCTGATCCCGATAGCGGCACATTAAAACAAAAATCAGATTGGATCACCGGTGGACAGGTGAAAGGTGGCATAAGTTACAGGTTTAATCCCAGTATTCAATTCTATGGTAATGCCGGATATGTATCAAAGGTACCAATTTTTGATGCCGTAATAAATGATAAAACAGGTGACCTGATAAAAAATGAAGGAAATGAAAAATTCATTTCTTTTGAAATTGGTAGTAATTTGAATCTTTTAAAAAATAAATTGAAAGTTAAAAGTAATTTATATTTTACTACATGGACAAATCAGACTGTTACAGATTCCGAATATGATCAGTTTACAGGGGAGGAAGGTATCGTAGTTATTACTAATATGGATGCTCAGCATTATGGTTGGGAAATTGATGCTGCATATCAACCCATATCTTTATTGCGATTGGATGCTGCAACGTCGTTTGGCAACTGGAAAACCACAAGCGAT
>JARRPN010000501.1:0-4257 GCA_037382875.1 Calditrichaceae bacterium
GCCTTCTAAACTCTCAATACTAACCTGAAGAGTATACAAGTATGGATCCCGTTTAGCATCCCAAAGATGTGGATTGCTGATTTTAAGGTTTTGAGGGTGTTTTATCGTTTCACTATTTGCCAAAGTTATTTGTTCTTGAACTGCTACAATTTTCTTCCCGTCTTCGTCTTTGACTATGGTTTTCAATATGGCATTTCTCGGTTCATTGGATTCATCAATAAATATCCAGCCAAATTTAATTGCAGCACCGCCGCTGTGTTGAAAATATTTGATCTTAAGTGGCCGGACCTCTCCAGCCTCTAAACGTACTTCGTCCCATTTCTCTGTGGTAGGATGATCTCCCCAATGGTTGATGATCCGTTGATCACCAAGATACAGCCTTGAGCCATCATCGCTGATAAGTACAAATTTGTACAGTCCGGATTTTTTGGGTATAAACCGACCGGTCCAGATTACAGAAAAATTGTTTAACTCCATATCATCAAAAGGATCTTGTTTGGTATAATCAAAATCAATTTTGTTATCAACTCGAGTGTGTTTTGGTTTTCCTTTAAAATCCGGATTTGTAAAATATTCGGCAAAAAGTCCCTGACCTTTTTTCCCTTTGGGCGGAAGTAATTCAGGTGAACTAGTTTTTAAAACCGGGGGTAGCTTGAAACTAATCAATGATTCTACTTCTAAATCAGCTTGTTTAGCGGAAACCTCATTAAAGTGAACATACACACCGCTGGACGCATAATCCAGAGGAGAGATACAAAAGTTTGAAGTACTGAAAATGGTTACCGGTCGGTAAATGCCTCCAAACAAAGGATACAGATCAATGCCTGATGGTGCTATATCCGGCTGCATTGAATTATCTACTTTTACCGCAATACCGTTTGGTCTACCCTTGCGCAAATTAGAAGTTATTTCAAAACAGAAAGCGGAATATCCACCTTTATGATTACCCAGGTACTTGCCATTCAAAAAAACATCAGCCACCAGAGATACACCTTCGAAACGGATAAAATAACGCTGATTTTGATCATTATCAGGGATATCAAAAGTACTGCGATACCACCCGATACCCTGATAGTAATTATTTCCTTCTGTTAGAACATCTTTCGCATTCCAGGTATGTGGTACTGTTACCTTTTGCCAATTCACATCATAAATGCTATTTCCATTCCCGTCAGTAATGTTATTTCCTCTGTCAGCCAAATAGACATCGCCTTTGTGAAAGATCCAGTTTTCCAACTGTATACTCTTTCGATACTGAAGAAAACTTTGAGAATAAAGAGTCATAAAACTTATAAGAATAAGAGAAAACACAACTTTTGGAATCATTATTTTCATTATTTAACACCCATTTTATTTGGTTATTGTTTATTTATTTTTAGCGAAGTAAAATCATCTTTTTGGCTGAAGAATATTTACCGGCTTGCATCTTATATAGATAAATTCCACTGGCCAGGTTCAATGCATCAAAATCTACAACATGATTACCTGCAATTTGATCCCCGTTCACTAAGACCTTAAAAACTTGACCCAACATATTATATACTTTTATTGATACAAATTCATTTACGGGAAGATAATATTTAATCTTTGTTGTTGGATTAAATGGGTTAGGATAGCTATTGGTTAATTCAAATTTCAGCGATATTTTCGATTTAGACATGAATTTATTTGTGTACTCACCATACATTGCTTTAATGTGTTGTTCATCCAAAGCTACATTAAATATTTTAACTTCATCCAGGACACTTTTAAAAAAACAACCATTAACTTCGCTATTGCGTGCAAAGTCTCGATTATCATCAAATCTGAAATTAATTTCCCAGCTAAGATTGGTACTTGATATCTCTGTAAAACAAACGATTAATTTTTCCATCCGGAGTAAAAGTGATTTCATCAAAACAAACTGAACGTCTTTTGCCGTTTTTTAAGAGACTGTTGTTGTGATAGAAAATATACCATTTGTCCTTAAATTCCACGATAGAAGCATGACTCGTACCTGCGCCAACCGGTGACATCACTTCACCAACAAAGTCAAACGGTCCCATTGGATTGTTGCCCATAGCATAAATGATTGTACTCTGAGGTCCCCATCCATTTGAATATACAAAGTAGTATATGTTTTTTCTTTTAAACACCCAGGGAGCTTCGCCATAATAACCATCATAGTTTTCAAGATGGTCCTCTATACCGTTTATGACAACCGGTTGAATGCTGCCGTCTAATTCAATCATATTTTTTAGCTTGTCCATCATCAATCAAAATGGCGGGATCTATGGGTTCTCTGCCCACAACAGCTTCGTTATCCTTGTTGTTTACTAGTGGCCTTCCCAGAGCATCTTTAAAAGGACCCACCGGTGTGCTGCTCACAGCAACACCTATCTTTGTCTGTTCTACCGGGAAATAGAAATAATACTTGCCTTTTCGTTCGACACAATCAGGGGCCCAGGCTTGTCTATCTGCCCAGGTTATATCATCTAGGCTGAAGATCGGACCATGACCTAGCCAATCGGTAAGATTATTTGTTGAGAAGACATGCCAGTTATTCATATAAAAATGCTGATTTGTGTCAGCGGTATCCTCATCATGTGATGTATATACATAGAGCCTGTTGTCAATAACTCTTGCCGACGGATCAGCCGTATACATGTGACGAATTAACGGATTTCCTTTATTTTTAAAACTGAAACCAACATCTTTTTCAACTTCACACGATAACACCAAACAAAAAGTAATAAGTGTTATCAGAACCTTCATAATCTTCGTGATTAGAGACTCCCTATTTGGGCATTCCTAACATGCAAAACTATCGCAATAGAATCATCTTCTTCGTTGAAGAAAAATATCCTGCCTGGATTCTATAAATATAAATTCCAGTTGATAAAAAGGTATCAGCGAATTTTACCGTATGTTTACCTGGCTGATAATCTTCATTTACTAACCTTGTAATTAAACGTCCATTAATATCATAAACTGTGATGTATACATGTGCCGCTTTTGGTAGATCAAATGAGATTTGCGTTTCAGGATTAAATGGATTCGGAAAATTTTGATATAATTGAAAATGAGTAGGTAAGTTATTATCGTTGTCACTCACTTCAATGGAAGTCATCGATTCCGGAATAATGGTTATCTCATCTAAATTGCCGAAATCATTTCCAGATGCTGAAAACTGGATAGTATTGTCATAACCATCATTCAAAGTAACGCCAACACTGTCATACACCCAATTTGCCCAATCTCCCGTACCTTGCATAGTTAAATTTTGTGAAGTGCCGTTTACAATCAAATTGCCGGTACGATCTGTGTTGCCTAAGGCATATCTGAAAATCAGCGTACGGTTACCACCACCAAAACCCGGCATGTTGGTAAATTCAACTGTACTGTTACTCGCGTCAAAGTTTGTGAAAGCTGTGCCATTAAATCCTAAATGGTTGTCATCAACATAGACGGTTCCAGAAAGAGAAGCGTCTTCTGACTGATACGTAAAGGATGATCCTGGTGTTATAGTTTGTACATCAGTCCGAAATGATTCAATCTGATTTGTATCAGTCACCGTAACTGCATAATAATACGTATTGCTGGATGAAAGACCATCGTCGGTAAAACTATTCTCACTTTTGTCTATTGTAGTAAGTAGCGTAAGATTATTTTCTCCGGTAGTAGAACGATAAATTTTTACACTTGAAATATATTCAAAATCCTGATTATCCCAGATAAGGAAAATTGAATTTGTGTCATAACGATAAGAGATACCAGAAGGTGCATCCGGGCGAATGGATGGCCTGGCTATGACAATATCAGATTGGATAGACTCATTGCCATCTAAATCGTAAGCAGTCACTGCATAGTAATAGGTCGAATCATTTGTTACTGCTGTATCAAGGTATGAAGTTATATTTCCCACATCAGTTAAAAGTATAAGACTGTCCTCACTTTGCCCACGATAAATTCTATATCCTGCTAAATCAAAATCCATATTCGCATTCCAATCAATTTGAACTGTATCATCCCATGCTTCCGTCTGGACGTTGAGAGGTTTAGATGGCGGCCACAAGCTATCAGGCGTGAACATTTCATATCCCAAATAAAATGATGTGTGGGGAGGCTGGTTATAGCTATCATTCTGCCAGGCAATGCCTAATCGGTATACTGGATCATGCATCAGGGTTGTGATGCGATATTCTGTCAAATCAGTTGTACTATAAATACGTAGATTATTATTGTCGCTTGTTCGCCAAATGACCTCTTCACGCCAGT
>JARRPN010000502.1:0-3038 GCA_037382875.1 Calditrichaceae bacterium
CCCAGTTCTTTGCGTTCCTCTTTACTGAGTCCGCTGGCCCGATCCCAGGCTAAAATCAGAAATGCCAGCAGTGAAATCAATCCGCCAAAGACAAAAATTCCGCCCCGCCAGCTGAACAGAGCATCATACGTCAATAAAAGATCTTCCTTACTAACCACTCTGAGACCGTAATATTTTCTGTTAATTTTTAAGGCTATATTTTCCACTTCATTACTATTCGTTACCCGAATTGCGATATCCGTACATTGGTTTTTATTTAAACCAAGAAATTTTTGAGCCGAAGCCGTTGATAAAATAACCAGATCTTTGGTTAACAGGTCTGATGAAGCAGTAAATTGCCCAACAATCTGAAAACCTTTTAGATTGCCGCCTGCATCGATCAGGCTTAAACGATCACCCATTTCCAGGTGATGCATCTGCATGAATCCCGTTCCGCACACAGCACTGGAATCATCCAGAATACCAGCATATTCAGTTTTAAGATCATACAGCCCGGTTACAGAAGAATCCGATCCAACTATGGTAAAGACAGCACCGGTCGGCGAATCATAATAATATCCCCAATAGCGGGGAATGACCTGCTGAATGCCACGAATATTTTGTAATGAATCGGTGATATCAACGGACATGGGCTGTAAGCGTCCGCCGGCCAGTTGTTGAATCCATAATTCCGGTAAAGCGCTCAGTGTATTTTGAGATTCATACTTTAAAGCGGTTGTGCATAATACGATCGAAGAAAAAAATCCAACCACTCCGGAGTAGATAATAATCAAAGCCATATTCTTTTTCCATCGTCTCAACATCTCAACAGAGATGTCAGGGCATAGTTCATCAGGTTAATAAGGCGGTTCATTGATCATCCTCAATTATTTACCCCCCTGCCTTCGGCATCCCCCCTTATATAAAGAGGGGAAATAGGATGGTCATATTTCTTCATAACATTTTTGATACTATCCTGAAATATAATAGAATCTGTATTTGTAAAAGAAAAATGTAAATTGGGTGCACCGATAAATGTGGAAGATGGAAAATGATCCATATAACCGGGCGCATCCTGAAAAGGTGCAATGAGTTCCGGCTGGCTTAAATGTCGTGTATGCCGTGATTCGGTGGATAAACATAAATCCGTTAATAAAAATCGGGAGGCAATTGCTGCATCAGCGTTGGTTTGTGTTAACGCATTTAAACCGGATTGACCTGTAAATATAAAAATTCCAATGGCTATTAAAAGAAAGCTTAAAAATATCAAATAATATTTTAAGTACATGATTTATTTTTTAAAGTAACACGACTTAATTCAAAAGTACATATTAAGAAATTTATATGCTAATTTAAAAATAGAAATAAAAAAATATCATACTATAATTATAGTTTTATTTGTTTAAAAGTCTCTGGTTTTTTGATAAATATGTTTTAAGAAATGCCAAATAAAGTGATCGACTTGCATTTATAATCTTGATGCACAATCCCCGCAAACCCGCGAAAACTCGACGTTCTGGTCGAAAATCAGTCCAATTTTACATCTTCAAATAAAAAATTTAACTATTTGTGAAAAAATAAACGAAAAATTCTTGATTCTTATCAAATCACGTTATTAATTTCTAATTTAACCTGTTTTCACCCTTGCAAATCAGGGTAAATTTTAACTGATAAAACGCAGGAAGAATTAAATGTTCAGCCTCAATTTATCAAAAATATTCTGTTGTTTACTGATCATATTCTGCATCTTTTTTATCAAATTCTCATTTGCTGAAGAACATGTACATTGGATAGGTGCGATACAAAATCAATCTGATTTAAAAGAAGAATCAAATATTAAAGATAAAGTATTTGATTTCTTATTTGGTAAATCTGATATAAAACTAATCCGTCCAACGTCTTTATCCTATCAGGATGAAAACAATCTATTCATATTAGATCAGGATGTTTGTTCACCTGTCCTCATCGATCAAAAATCTGCAAGTTTCAACTTAATCCAATCACAGGATAAAAATTCTTATCCATCGCTGGTGTCCATTTGTTCCGGAAATGATGGCAAGTTTTATTTTACCGATTCTTATTTAAATAAAATATTTGTGCTGAATCCGGAAAGTAAAAACATAGAAGAACTCAATTCGACTCTTCAACTGGACAAACCGACCGGTATCGCATTTAATCCTGTCACGGGACTTATCCATGTTGCCGAAACAGGAAAACACCGAATTCTTGTTTTGAGTATGGATGGAAACATTATTAAGACCATCGGTAGGCGTGGTACCGAAAAAGGTGAATTTAATTTTCCCAATTATCTGTGGATTGATAAAAATGGCCGGCTTTATATTGTTGATTCAATGAATTTCAGGATCCAAATATTTTCATCAGACGATGAATTTATAACCATGTTCGGTGAGGCTGGAAACAGCTCCGGTTATATGGCGCGGCCAAAAGGCATTGCTACCGATTCACAGGGCAATATCTATATTGTCGATGCATTGTTTCATGCCGTCCAGATTTTTAACAGAAAAGGTGATTATTTATATACTATCGGAAAAAAGGGTAAAGGTCAGGCAGAGTTCTGGCTGCCCAGCGGTATCTTTATCGATAATAATGATAAAATATATGTAGCAGACAGTTACAATTCACGGATACAAATTTTTCAGTACACTTCCGGGATCATGGATGATAATTAAAATTTTTAGAAATATTTTTACAGTTTTAATACTATTTATATTTTTAAATGGAACAAGCACAGCCCAATCCGTGGTTGATTCCCGCCATAATTTATCAGTAAGTGGACCGGGGACTGTTAAAGCGACCAATGAATCGGAAGTATGTATTTTTTGCCATACGCCTCATAACAGCAGCCCGAGAAAACCGCTATGGAATAAAGCTGATCCGGGAGTAACCTACGATCTATACAGCAGCTCAACTTTGGATGCAACACCCGGCCAACCGGATGGTTTTTCCCTTTTATGTCTATCCTGCCACGATGGTACGATTGCCCTTGGGGATGTGATAAGTAGAACCGATTTAATTGAAATCGCAGGGGGCATTTCTTC
>JARRPN010000503.1:0-2230 GCA_037382875.1 Calditrichaceae bacterium
AAGATGGTGCCATACTGACCTACCGACCAACCGATGCTGTCATCATAAAAATACAGGCCGGTCATCTGATTGGATGTGGGGGTAGGCATAAGCAGCTCCCAATTGCCCTGTGCATGTCCGTTAATTAAATATAAAAATATTATTAGTATGCTTGTATTGATTTTATTTCCCATGTTTGTGTTTCTCCTTTAAAAGTTAATGGATTATATATGCCTCACTTCAATAGGAGTAGTTTATGGGTCTTTGTTTGACCATTGCATTGAATCTGATATATGTACATACCAGAGCTAACAACTTTTCCCCGATCGGAACGGCCATCCCAGATTGCAGAATAATTTCCGGCTGCTTTTTTTCTGTTTAACAAAGTTCGAACGAGCTGGCCTTGTATATTATAAATTTTTAATGAAACAAATCCTTGTTTTGGTAAAGAATACTTTATACAGGTTGTAGAATTAAATGGATTAGGAAAATTTTGCGATAAACTAATTTCTTTTGGCTGTAAATCAGAAATATCATAATCATATATATCCGATGGATCAATTTTTGTACGCAGTAAATTCATGTAATAATCTGTTTCAGCTCGCGGTAAATTTATTGCGTACAAATAATTATGATCAATTATAAATTTATA
Source organism: Calditrichaceae bacterium (assembly GCA_037382875.1). Classification (GTDB taxonomy): domain Bacteria; phylum Calditrichota; class Calditrichia; order Calditrichales; family Calditrichaceae; genus JAFGKZ01. The sequence goes on from JARRPN010000503.1 coordinate 632, forward strand.
ATTCTTATTAGGAAGTAATGGCAAGTGAGTCATAGTGACATGGCTATAGCGCAAAGGAACGCCCTGCCAGGTTTCTCCTCTATCGGTCGTATAACGCATACCGCTTTCGGTACCAACCCATCCTTTCAGATCATTTACAAATATAATACAGTAGATATCCTCCTGGGTGCCGCTGTCTGTTTTTCGCCAGGTTTCTCCGCCATCCTCAGATTTTAAAATGCGTCCAAAATCACCAACAGCAAATCCGGTTTCCCTGTCAAGAAATTCAATATCCCTTAGATCTTCAACGACGCCGCTGAATATATTCTCCCAGGTTTGCCCGCTATCGGTTGTTTTTAGAATGTTGCCTTCGCTTCCCACCACGAAGCCTGTCCGGCCGTCATGGAAATATTTAGCATGGATAAATCTCCACAAATCTGGAGGCGTAATATCATTCCAGACTTCTGAATTTTCGATATGTTTAATAGTTACCCCGCCATCAAAACTATAATCACAGAAAAGTGTTGTTTTATAAACACCAGGTTCTGTTTCAACACGTCTCGTAGAAAAGTCAATTATTGTATCCCCTTTAGTCACATCGGCTCTTACCAAAAAAGGATCGATATTTCCTGCCTTATGAAAGGTTACTCCACAGTCACTCGAATAATGAATTGAAAGAATGCCATCTGTATCGACGAATAATGCCCGAAGTGTATCCTGATCAAATCGGCTAAGTGAAAAAGATTCAAAATTATCCATAGAAATTTCTGATCCGGATTCATCATAAAATTGAGGTAATATGGCTTGAAAAGTGTTCCCGTAATTAACCGAACGGTAAAAATTGTAAGAATCATCCTTAGGGCTGCGTTGAAGTGCCAATAATTTTCCATTATCTCCCGCTATCATTCCGGTCCACCAGCGCTGATCGTGATTCGGAAGTTTTATTGTTTTACCATAATCATCACTATAGCGGAAGCTTCCAGGGACACCGGTCATTACAATACGTTTACCCGGCAAAACACAAAACCGGCTTTCTCCCGGGAAGTATCCAATCCCTTCGACATATCCTACCCACTTTGATCCTGATGTGGTAGTTTTATACAGCTTGTTCGCTGAATATTTATCTCCCGCTGTAAGTACAAATCCTGTTGTCAGGTTTTCATCAAAATAGATTTGTTGAAGCAAACCAGGTCCAGCGGCGGTACCGGTTCCTGTACCACTCCAAGTGTGATATTCAGAACCTTCTGGGCTTAGCTCCTGCCATTGATGACCGCCATCCGATGAAACAAGGATAATTCCCCCCTTCCCGGTTCCGCATACCCAGCCATGCGTACTATCCGCAAAGTAAACATCTTCCACAGTTAAGTCAGTGGGCAATTCAACTGCTGACCAGCTATTGTCAGTTACATCCGCCAATAGAACTGTTGAGTTTTCTCCTACCACACAAAGGCTGTCTGTTCCAATGAAATCAATTCCCAGAAGATTTTCCATGCTGTTACTGGTTTGAAGAAGCCAATGCTCCCCCCCGTCGACCGTGTGCAGAATCATACCTTTTTCTCCAATGGCCCAGCCGGTCAGGTCATCTTTGAATAAAATGCGGTTGAGATTATTGGAATATGA
>JARRPN010000504.1:0-3452 GCA_037382875.1 Calditrichaceae bacterium
TTTCCAATACCGCTGCGTCCGGTAATAAGAATGCCCATTCCATAAACGTCTACCAGCGAGCCATGCATTGATATCTTTGGTGCAAATTTTGTTTCAAGGTATTCACCCAATAAATGAGTGGCCCGGGTTGTACTGAAAGGCGTGTTTAATATGGAAATATATCGTCTAGTTGCAGCTTTTATTAGATGTTCAGGAATTGGATTATTATTAGTTACAATAATTGCAGGAATTTCAAATTCGATAAAACGGTCAATAGATTTTTTTAATTCAACATCACTTAATCCGGATAGATATTTGATCTCTGTGTTGCCCAAAATCTGGATACGATCGGCTGTAAATAATTCTACAAATCCGGATAATGCTAAACCGGGTCGATGCAAATCGCTTTTAGTAATTTTACGATTAAGGCCATTTTCCGAGCAGACTAGTTGGAGCTTTAAAGGGGTTTCATTTTCCTGAAGAAATGTACGGACCGTAATAAACTCGTTCATGGTGAGCCAATTTAATAAAGAAACATTGGTAGAGCAATAAATAAAAAAAGGCGCATCCAAGTGCGCCTTATAAAATGAAATTTCTAGATTTCCAGTTTTTCGACAATCTTCTTATTATTATGTTCTTTTAATTTATCCTTAACTTTGGTAACCTGTCGCTCAAGACTATCGATAGCTAGATCAATAGACTTAAAAACATCATCAGACTTTTCCTTGATGATGATTTTTTTATTATTTAAACGCAATTGGAACTCCACCACTTGGTCAAGATTCTCATAGGATAAGATCGCTTCGATATGTAATATTCGTTCCGTAAATCGATCCAGTCGTTTTAATTTTTCAATAATATAGGATTTCAAGCGATCCGGAGCCTTATAACCTCTTGTGGTGATTGCGATATTCATTCTTACCTCCTTCGTTTATGATTAAAGTCATCTGAAGCAGCAGGATGTGCTTTTTTATATATGCTCTTCAAATGATCTATTGACATATGAGTATAAACTTGTGTCGTCGATAGTGATTCGTGACCTAACAGGTCTTTTACAACTCGTATACTGGCACCTGCATTCAATAAATGCGTTGCATATGTATGACGCAGAGCATGAGGATTTTTGTGTTCAAGATTAGATATTTGGGAAAGATACTTTTGAACAAGTCGTTGAACAGCCATTGGGTACATTCTTTTTCCGTTCTTAAGCACAAATACATTATCGACAGAATTCTCTGCATATTGAGGGCGAATTTGCCAGGGGTACTACTCGCTCTTTTTGACCTTTTCCTATTACTCGAATCAGGTTCTCGTTAATTAATATATTCGATAACTTCATATTAATTAACTCACTGAGACGGATACCGGTTCCATAAAACAATTCCAGTAAAGCAAGATCACGGATACCTTCAAATGTATTATGCTCCGGTAAATGCAACAAGTCTTCCATTTCTTCTATAGATAAAAATTCAGGCAGTTTTTTATCAAATTTTGGTGTTTTAATAGTTATAGTGGGATTCTTGGCAATAATCTCTTCACGTACTAAAAACTTAAAAAATGATTTTAATGCTGCCAGCTTTCTGGCAACACTACGCCTGGAAATTTTATTTTCCTGTAAATTTATCATAAAATACCGGATAATTTTTTTATCTACCAGATGCCAAAAAATTTTATCTGAGTTAAAATAGTTTAATAAAAAGGACTCAAATTGGAGAAGATCATTCTGATATGATTCTATAGTGTGCCCGGAGTACCGTTTTTCCAGCTTTAAATATTTGATAAATTCAATTAAGTTTTTATTCATAAACCACTGGGCAGAAATGTTATATATATAGAATCGCAATATTATTTCTGAATTGCAAATAAATCTTTACGATTTATTATTATATTATTGAAACGAGTTCTGAAAATAAAATAATCCGATAATAATTTTTAAATTTATGATAAGGATGATTAAAAGGAAAATAGAGGATTAATGAATGGTGTTTGTACCTGGATGAAAAAATACGCCATCCCATGTATTATTGGAGTCGGAACCAAGTAACATTGAAGCAGTTATGCTTTTTACATCATCAAGTGAGACCGATGATGTACCCAAAGATAACAAACGATCAATAATATTTTCCAATTCATTATCAGATATCAATCCAAGATATCTTAATTGTAAGAGATACCCATATGCATCAGTTGAAATTACCATACGCTCCACATCGTGGAGAATTCTATTGGAATTTTCCGAGTAATTAAACTGCTCCTGCGTCCCTGTGCTTTTATTTTGCAGATGATTAAATACCCAGGAAAAAGCATAATTTATTTCGTGCTCAGTGTAACCTCTGGAGATTAACTCATTAGACAAATCATGATATGTCTCTTCAGATTGTTGATGGCGAAACTCTTCGAGTAGATAAATAATAATTTCAACGATTCTTTCTTGCATTTTTACCTTAATTTGATTAACGGAAATAATATTGTTTTTACATATGTAATTGACTTAGGCGTTGGTTCAAAACCTAAACACATTTATGATATGGTTTTGTGCTACATATCAACTTCATTGTATTTAAATTTCTTAAAACTATTTATAAATTTAGTATTTTTTGATCAGAATACGAAATATATTTTAAATTGTTCAAAGTATTTTACATGAGTGCCTCATTTATATCATTTGATCACAAATATTTTATTAATTTGTAGATCCGTTAGAAAATTTTAAATCTTCTATGGTTAATTGCAATCGATCTGTACCCTGCCAGTTATTCACGTTCAACCTAAAAGCTACATCCATTTTGGCCCCAAAAGAAATTTCATCTTTATAAATGCCGCTATTCCACCAGACGCACTCAAATAATTGATTACCTTTTTGTACATATAATTTTAAATGTTTATTCCGGCTTAATAATATGATGTCTTTAATAGTTACTTCACGTATTAATAACACGGGTTCCTGATTCGTTTCTCCAAAGGGTCCTATATCTATGATAGCCCGGGCTGTATTCAGATTAATTTGATCAATATCAATGATCGAATCTATGGTAAGTCTTGCGATTAAATCTTTTTCATCGAGGACATCTTCAGCATATTTAATAAATTCAACTTTGAATTGATTATATTTATCTGCGGCTACAGTTAATCCTGCAGCTTTTTTATGTCCACCATAATTGATAAAGTATTGGTTGAACTTTGTTAAGGCATTGGTAATATGGAATTCATTAATACTTCTTGCAGAGCCAACATAATTTCCATTCTCATCTTTAGTAAACGCAATTACCGGTCGGCTAAATCTTTCCTTAAGTTGACCAGACACAAGTCCGATTAACCCAGCCTGCCATTCATCATTTTCGACAATTAAAACCTTTGGCAGGTCAGATTTGTCATCCGGAATGGCATCAAGTGCAAAACTAAGATAATCAGCTGATAGTATCTGCCGCTTACGATTGAGCTTATCCAGGTAAGCGGAAAGGTGATGCGCTTCT
>JARRPN010000505.1:0-2218 GCA_037382875.1 Calditrichaceae bacterium
TGGAAAATACTTACCGGGACGAAGAGTAATCCATCAATCTTAAAGCCAAACGCTTCTTCTAATTCCTGGATAAATGGATCATCGGTATCTTTTCTTCCAAAAATGTGGGGAATTTTATGATTTATTAATCGAGGTAGTGAAGTCCCTTCCAGTCTAAAGGAATGTCGTTTTTTTACCTCTTTACTTGTTTCATTAAAGAAGTCAATTGTGATTGTATTGTTTTCGGAATTATAATTAGCATACAGCGCAGTCTCAACAGCTAGAGATAATTCAAGTCTACGGACGAACTCAACCTGCAAATAGTGAATCAGATCCGGTTCAGTTTGAAACTGTATGACACTGCTCATTTCCAAAATCTCATCCATATAAGAAATAATCTTTTTCTCTCCTTCAATTATTTCTTTATAGATAGTATCGCTGCGTTCCAGATGACTTAAATGCAAAGCACCATTGATTGCCGAAATAAAAGTAAATTTATCAATTGGATCTTTGATAATAATATTTTGTGGTTTTTTATATATTTGATGTTTTATTGTATCCTGATCCGGACCTATTATAAAAATAAAAGGGATTTTATCAAGTTTGGAGTTTAAACGAATCGTTTCAAAATTACGATAATCAAATTTTCTTTCACTTAAACAATCAAGGAGCACAATATCAACTGGAGCCTCAAATAAAGCATTCCGACCTGCTTCTATGAACGAGTGTACTGAGATTTTGTTTGATGGGTCTTTTAAAAGTGAAGAAAATACATTTACTCTTTCATTGCTATTCGATATGAGAGAAATATTAATTTGATTTGATTGCATATATTATGAATGTAGCTCGTATTGGTCTAAGAAAAATCCTGGCGAAATCGTTCATAATCAAGAATTTTTAATTTGCTGCCTTCTTTTTCAACATAGCCAAGTAAATTCAACGATTTTATAACTCGTGAAATAGTTTCCCGACTGGTACCGGCCATATTGGCTAAATCTTGTTGTGGAGGCAGATGTGAGATTTCAACCTGACCATGTTTTATAATTCCCGAATCATCAGCGATACGTAATAATGTAGAGGCTACTTTGCCAAGTGCATTCTGCAACGAAAGGCTTTTAATCTGTGAATCGCTTCTACGAAGCCGATGAGCTAATTCTTTTAATAGATTAATTGCTACTTGTGGATAATCATGAAGCATTCGTAAAAAGTTTTCTCTTCTGATAATCAATAATTCCGTATCTTCAAGAGTAACAGCATTGGCGCTTCTTGTCTGCCCGTCCAGAATTGACATTTCCCCAAAAAAATCGCCATCCACTAATATGGATAAGATGACTTCACGGCCCTCATCACTAATCCTTGAAATTTTAACACGACCATTAATTATAACAAACATCGTTGAACCGACTTCTTCTTCAATCAAGACCATATTATCTTTTTTATAGAGTTGTTTTACAGCAAACCGGGAAATATCTTCCAACTGGTTATCATTCAGTTCAGAAAATAATGGTATCATCTGCAAATCTTGAATATCCATGCGCCCCTCGTTATTTAATGATACGAAATTTAAGATCGTATTTTTCTTTAATTATATTAGCATAATCATACGTTTTTTTAAAATCTTCTTTTCCATCCAGCCAAACACAAAACAGATTCCTTTGGTCAATTTTTCTTTCTACAATCCGTGCCATAATATTCTGAGTTGCCAGCATATGAACAAGCTGTTTAGCATTTTCTTCTAAACTAAATGCTCCAACTTGTATAAAATATATATCAGTACTAACTGGAATTTGTTCAGGTTTTACTGTGGGAATCTCAGGTTGTTGTTTTATAAGTGGGGTGATTGCAGTCGTTCCATTCCCCGCATCAACTAAATATTCCTGAAATTTAGCTGCATTAATATAATAACCCTTGGCATAATAATAATCCATTAATTTTTTAGCGGCATATTTCTTTAAAGGTTTATTCCCTTTTTCAAAAACGAGCTGAAAAGTTTCTTTCGCTTCTTCACCATTTTTATTAAAAACAGCGCTAAAAAACTGATAATCTAAACTGGTTTGCTGTTGCTGATCTAAACCGGATAAAAGCTGCCTAACTCTTTTAAAATTATGTTGTTCAAAATTGGTATATATGTCATCAAACGATTTCTGAGCAAAAAGCGTTGCAATAATCAGTATTTGAACAAAACATATTTTAACAAATCTATTCAGCATCTGGTTCTTGTTTATCCTGTTTTTCTTTA
>JARRPN010000506.1:0-2218 GCA_037382875.1 Calditrichaceae bacterium
TGCAGGTGTGCTTTCGGTCATCTGTTTTGCATATGGATACTTATATTGTGAATCAAGATCGTAAACATACTCCAAATCAGTGCCGCAGGGAAGTAAATGGTTTTCGGTCAAACCATCGCTGGACTGCTCAAAATGGGTAAGTGCTCCAGCAGGATTGGTAATGGTGGAAGTGTATTTTCCGGTTGAATCGGTACGGTCCAGGAAAGTCGTGAGATTGCCTTCAGCCGATAAGACTTCGGTCTGGGTTTCACTGCTGGCATCGACGGTGCGGCCATAGGCCCAATGACCTTCTTCCCCATCCAAAATATCGGTCAATCGACCTTTGTCATCGAATAAATGCTCAAAGACGTTTCCGGCCGGTTGCGTTTCTTTTAGCATCAGCCCGTCTGAAGTGTATTCAAAATCATAGAAGCCGCCGTCGGCATAGGTTACGCGCTTGAGTTGGTTATTCTCATCAATAGTCAGCTCGGTCCTGATCCCTTCCGGCGAAATGACGGCGGTGGGAACGCCGTCTGCATCTCGTTCAATTGTAATTTGGTTGCCGAATTGGTCGGTTATGGATATAAGGTTGTTATCAGCATCATAGCCGAATCCACTTAACATTACGCCCGTATTAAGATCGACCGTCTCTTTATGAAGGCCGGATGCGTTCATAATGTGACCTTTGCCAATTTTTTCTGGAAAACCCAGGTCGTTATCACTCATGTTTGGCACCAGCAATTTGGCCATACTGATCATGCGTACACGGCCCCAGAACGCGATATTAAGGTTTCCCAAAGCATCTAATCCTATTCCTTTTGATCCGTCTAATTGCGCAAGAATGGCCGGACCCCCGTCGCCGCTAAAACCGGCTGTTCCAGTTCCCGCCACAGTCGTGATAATGCCGTTGGCGTCCACCTTGCGGATGTGATAATCATACTCAGCAGAGATGTAAATGCTTCCATCGCTGTCCAGAGCGACGCCTGTAGGATAGTATAGCATCGCATCAACGGCCTGCCCACCGTCACCGCTAAAGCCGGATTCTCCAGTACCGGCCACGGTAGTAATAATGCCGCTATTGTCAACCTTGCGAATGCGGTGGTTAGAAGAATCAGCGAAAAATATATTTCCTTCCCTGTCCAGAGCAATTCTTCTTGGATATTTTAATTTGGCATTAATGGCCAGCCCCCCGTCGCCGCTAAAACCGGGTTTTCCAGTGCCCGCCACAGTGGTAACAATACCGCTGGCATCCACTTTTAGAATCCGATGTTCATTAGGATAATTAACATCACCTACGGTTGATATGTAGAGATTTCCTGAGTTGTCTACAGCCAGGCCGCTTATTCCCACTAAAAGCGCTCCAATAGGCGGACGGCCACCCACCACTGCGCTAATGTTGCCATCAACAGCCACCTTGTAAACTGTCTCACCCAGCAGCCACCAACCAGCGGCAACGTAGATGTTTCCTGAGTCATCTACAGTGACTTTATTCACGTAATTAAAAGGATTATTATATCCATTTCCTGCGACGGTAGTAACGATGCCGTTGGTGTCAACTTTTCGAATTCGATGATTCTGATGGTCAGCGAGGTAGAGGTTGCCTGTATTGTCTATGGCTATATCCTGAATCCAGCTGAACGATGCTTCAGTGGCAGGGCCACCGTCGCCGCTGAACCCGCCATTTTCATTTCCTGCTACAGTAGTGATGATATTTGTATCAAGTTGGTAAATTGAACCATTCCCCTTATATAGAACTGATGGATCTATTGGATTCACATGATGCTGAGAAGAAATTGTCCAGCCTTCAGCGATGCTGCCTTTTCCTACAATAATGCGTAATGTTCGGTCACTCCATAGGGTTACTTCCTGTCTGGTGGGTACTGTTAAAGAATTCGTTCCCGTCTGGCCGAATGCCGGGCCCTCTGAATTTGGCTCAAAATATAGTCCATAGTAGACAAAGCCGATACCGATATGGGCGACAGCCGAATCATTGACGGTCCTGCCCAGATAATCCAGGCCATCCCAATCAATCTCGGCTACCTGATTGGGTTCGGGCGGCAGCTCAATTTCATATTTTTTACCGGCCACAGTCGCCTGGACAATAATTTTAATCAAACTCTCAGGCACGGTATCACCACTGGCTGGGACGGTAATAACACCTGGCTTGTAGCCAGTCACACGACTGCTGGTGTAGTGCAGCGTTACATCAGTGCCCGGAATGGGAATGTCTTCATGAAAC
>JARRPN010000507.1:0-2217 GCA_037382875.1 Calditrichaceae bacterium
TTCCACTCACTTAAGCTGTCAAATATTTTATCCCAGGTATTATTATGTCCCTTAATTCCAACTATAAAACGCCAGGGCTGTTCATTGAAACAGGAAGCTGACCAGCGGGCTGCTTCAAACACACGTTCAAGTTTATCATATTCTACTGGTTTTTCACTAAATGCCCTAGGACTCCAGCGGTTTTTAATCTCATTTAAAATTTTTAATGATGTATCGGCTGGTTTATTCATAAATACCTCTATAATTAAGAATGTATATAATAATCTGAGATTATCAATTGTGCACCCGCCCCGACCCATCCAACGAGTGGAATCAGAATATTCACTAATTTAATTAATACAAGTTATAATAGAAAAATTAAAATACTATGATTTTTTTAATGTGATTATAGGAGCTTCAGCCGGACAACCTAATCGAAATGGAAACCAGTGTCCGACACCGGAAGAGGTATAAAGTTGCGTTCTACCTTTTGCATATTTTCCCCAAAGATAATTTTCTTCCCACATGGGTTCAAATATACTGCGGTTATTGATTCCTATCTGACCACCATGCGTGTGCCCTGCCAAAACAAGATCAATATTAAAATCGGGAGCAATATTCAGTGCTTTGGGGCGGTGGCTCATCATAACGCTGAAATCAAATTTCGGTTTATTGTTAAGTATCTGTTTAATACTTTGTTCAAAGAACGGATTATTATTTGCATGCATCCGCACCGGATCATCCATACCGCCTACAAGTACTTTAATACCGTTAACATCAATCACATGATGGCTGTTCAGCAGTAAAGGAATCGGGCTGGCATCGATACGACGCCGCACTTCCTGAATTCCCCTGAAGTATTCATGATTCCCTACTGATACCATTTTGGGATGCATAGTTTGCTTTTGATCAATTATTTTGAGTGCATCGGTTAACTGGTTCAGATCATCGGCAACATCACCGGTAATTAATACCAGATCTACTGTTTCATTTTCAGCATCCAGCAGTAATTTTTCCAAATCATTCAATTGATAATAGTAACCCAGGTGCAAATCGCTCAGGTGCCATATTTTAAACCCATCCAGAGTATCAGGCAGATTATCATAGACTAAATCGATTTTAGGAATTTTGACATTTTTAAACGCTCCGGCAAATCCATTTGAGGTTGTGCCAATTGTAAAAACAGGTAACGCGGCAGCTGCCGTTTTTAAAAATAACCTTCTATCTTGATTATGTGGTTGCGACTTCCGCTCATTCTTAATTTTAATTAAATACTTACTGAGTTTGCCCATCAATAAGGAAAACGGCAAGGTCACAATCATAATTAAAGAAATGATCATTAAGATCGACAGACCGGTAGCCCCTGTAAAAAGTAAATACTTCCATTTAAACGCAAGTGATATTCCAAATAGGATATAAAAAATCCAACCGGCATAAGGCAGATATCTGGCAAACTTATCTAAGGATGCAAATTTCCATATTTTTTTATTACCCTGCCGGAGCATAGCACGGGCCCCAAACGTTAATAGGGTAACGAATATAAACATCACAATTGCAATTAATACCGATCTCATATAAATCTTCCTAAACTTTTATATTACTCAACCATGTTATTGCTAAAATAATTCCAGAATATGTAACATCTATATACCATATTTTCGGTCTCAAGTTTCATACTTTGAAAAAATAATGCAAAGTGGAGCATGATTAATGATTAAGATTAAGATTGGGATTAAGAATAGGATTAGATCGAATAAGATTTCAACTAAAGTATCAGTTAATCTTTGTTTTCATCCGAAGTAATTTGCTCCAGAAGATTATCTTTCATTAATAGCAAAATAGCTGGCTGAGATACAATTACATAGCGTTCTTTATCAAATTCAATTTCAATGGCAGCTTTACGCAGAAATAGGGCATAGTCACCTTCTTCCGCCTGTAGGGGCATAAATTTAGCTTCTGCTTTTGAGGCTTCCCATGGTTCATCGCTAACCGAATTAGCATCGGGCAACTGGTAACCCGGGCCCACTTTTACTACATAACCACCCTGTACTTTTTCCTTTGTCTCGACCCCCTGGGGCAGATATAATCCAAATGAAGTACGTTCTTTGGATTCATCCGGTTTGATGAGTACCCGATCGCCGACAACAACGATTTGTTTTTTACTTTTCATTTCAGAGACTAAGTTTTAATATAACTGGCTCAAATATAAGATTATTTTGTCAATTAGTGAAAATATTT
>JARRPN010000508.1:0-2211 GCA_037382875.1 Calditrichaceae bacterium
CTATTGCTTTGGTTCCTGTAGTACTGGAATCCAATCCGAGCACATATGTCTTCGATTCTAATTTCGAACTGTTTTTCAATTACTATTTTCTCTAAAAATAATGTTTTATCTATTGAATAAAATTAAGAAAAAGATTAAAAAATAACAAAGTATGAGTAGTGATTAATTAATTAATTTTATATAAATTCAAAAAATAATTTGCATTTTATATGTTCATGTTTTATTATATATTAACTCTACTTACTTAGTAGGGTATTAAAATAAAATTATGCTATCAAAAAAATCAAAATATGCGATTATTGCCCTGATTCATCTCGCCAAGCGATTTGGCGAAGGACCGATTCTAATCGGTAATATCGCTGAGGAAGACAATATCCCTAAAAAATTTCTAGAAGGTATTCTATTTGAATTAAAGAATGCTGGTATTGTAACCAGTCAGCGTGGAAGAACTGGTGGCTACTATTTAATCAAGGAACCTAAAGATGTGCATCTTGCCCAAATTATGCGTCTATTTGATGGACCGATAGCACTCATTCCCTGCGTGACCTATCAGTATTATGAGCCGTGTCCTGAATGCAAAGATGAAAAAACCTGTGCTATTCGAAAAGTATTTAAAGATATTCGTGATGTAACTGTAAATATTTTAAAAAAGGCAACGCTTGCTGAATTGATAAAAATTGAAAAAGATCTGATGAAGCAATTATAATTTTTTTGGTTTAATACTATATTTTGTTGGTAGACATTATATATTTATAATATAATTATAGGAGATTCAAATGGAAATTACTGTCGGATTATTTTTATTGATTTTTATTATGGCATTCATCTGTGAATTCATCGATTCATCTATGGGCATGGGTTACGGCACCATATTGGCACCCGTTCTAATCATAATGGGATTCGATCCACTCATGGTCGTGCCATCAATTTTACTTTCCCAAGCCTTTGGCGGTTTTTCAGCATCTGTTTTTCATCACCAGTTTCGAAACGCTACCTTCAGCCGTAAATCTGATGATTTTAAAGCATTTCTTTACATCAGCGGATTTGGAATACTTGCCACCATATTTGCCGCACTTATATCCATCAATTTACCTACGATAGTACTGAAATCATACATTGGGATTTTAGTTTTAACTATGGGATTTATTGTATTGCGCAACTACTCATTTAAATTTACGTGGAAGAAGATGATTGGCATTGGAGTATTAAGTGCATTTAATAAAGGCTTATCTGGTGGCGGATTTGGTCCGGTTGTAACTGGGGGACAAATTATTTCCGGTCAGAATCACAGAAACGCCATTGGTATCACAACATTGGCTGAAGCGCCAATCTGTATGGTTGGCTTTTTTACCTTTATCATTGGAAAAGCTGTTATAGAATTAAATGGCCGCTTAATGCAAATGCCTTTCGCTGAGTTTACCAGACATCTGTTTGCACCTCAAATGTTTAGCTGGGAATTACTACTAGCTTTACTACTCGGATCGATTTTTGTCACACCATTTGGAGCATTCACTACAAAGATAATTAATCAAAAATATCTAAGCTATATTATAGGTGGAATCATCACCATTCTGGGTATCTGGACTTTATATAAAACCTGGTTTTAATTGAGTTTAACAATCAATAAAGGCGGTTGTCAATTATCCAATATTAATAATTATTAAAATTTCACAACCGCTTTTACTATGTTATCCGCATAATCATTGACTAATTTGAACGCTTCATTGGTCTGATCGGAATAATATGTATGGGTAATCAGAAAATTCTCCAGCGGCCGGAAATGATCGACGATTTTAATGGCATCTTTAACCGAGTGATTCTGGCGGCGGACATTTATTATATTAATCTCTTTCCTTCGTAAATATCCCATATCAAAACTAATTCTATCTTCTGATGGAATACCAACAATAACCAGTTTTCCTCCCGGTTTGAGGACTTCCAGTGCCGTATCCAAAGCATCCTGCTCGCCACAGCATTCAAAGACTATATCTAGTTCCTCAGAAAGTATTTTTGGCAGTTCTTTCTGGACTTTTATTTTATCCGGATTGCCTGACCATAATACACCAGCCTTTTTTGCATTTTCCAGCCGGTAATCCAGTTTATCCCAGACGTACTGCCACCAGGCACCTGACTTCGGACCAGCTGCAGTTTCTGTTCTGGTACCATCGCCAGGCGACTCTGGGCTGGTGGGACCCTTCAAACCGGGCAAGG
>JARRPN010000509.1:0-2210 GCA_037382875.1 Calditrichaceae bacterium
TTTCCGGCATCATTATGTCCATTAGTACAAGATCAAAATCAGGCGTCTCGCAATATTTTTGCATTAACAAGCGTTTTGGAAACAAACAAAATGCAGGTTACATTCGCTGAAAATGGTAAAGAAGCTCTGCAAAAAATTGACGAAACGCCTGATTTTGATCTTGTACTGATGGACATAATGATGCCGGAAATGGATGGCTATGAAGCCATCAAACAAATAAGACAAAAACAGCAACATAAAAATTTACCCATTGTCGCTCTTACAGCAAAGGCTATGAAAGGAGATCGGCAAAAATGTATTGAAGTCGGTGCCAGTGATTATCTGTCAAAACCGATTGATATAGAAAAACTGCTTTCACTGATGCAGGTGTGGTTATACAAATAATTAACTCTCAAGTGGAATAACTGAAGAATGTATAGTGATGAAAGTATTACGATATCTGAAAATGAGTCGATTGAATTTGATTTATTGATCGATGCCATCTATAAAAAGTATGGTTATGATTTTCGCAATTATGCCAAGCCTACGCTGAAAAGAAGAATCCAAAAAAAGTTATCTTCTTCCGGGATTGACAGTATCTCGGCAATGCAGCATAAGGTATTGTATGACAAGAAATTTTTTGAGTCTGTTCTTATTGATCTGACAGTCAATGTGACTGAAATGTTCAGGGATTCATCCTTCTATCGCGCTGTCAGGGAAAATGTAATTCCGATTTTAAAAAAACATCCATTTATAAAAATATGGCATGCAGGCTGCTCAACTGGCGAAGAAGTCTATTCCATGGCTATATTATTAGAAGAAGAAAACTTATTATCAAGAACCACACTGTATGCAACCGATATTGACGAAAAAGTTTTAAGGAAAGCCAAAGAAGGGATTTATCCTTTAGATAAAATCAGGGAATATACTGCTAATTATCAAAAAGCCGGTGGGACAGAATCATTCTCCGATTATTATACCGCAAAGTATGAAGCTGTTATTATGGATAGTGCTTTGAAGAAGAAAATCGTTTTCTCTCAGCACAACCTTGTTACCGGTAAAGCGTTTAGTGAAATGAATATGATTGTCTGCCGAAATGTGATTATCTATTTTGATAAAGAACTTCAGAATCGGGTTCTGGGCCTTTTTAATGAAAGTCTTAGCGAAAATGGCATCCTTTGTTTAGGCAGTAAAGAAACCGTCCAGTTTACAACCTCTAAAAATAGCTTCGGTGAACTTGTTGGCAAAGAAAAGATTTTTCGGAAATTAAAATGATAAAATAATATATCAAATAGACTTCAGATAAAGTATCACTTTTCTGAAAATTGAAAAATTATCCCGGCCATTATTTGCATAAAATGCTCAAATGGCCAAGGATAATTTCACAGTTCCTATTTGTGTAGTGAGCTCAATAAATAAAATTTTATAGCAAATAGTAGTTAAATCTTAGTTACATATTTGGCCTGTTCGGAACAATCTTTAACTGGGCAACTACCCCCGCGTGATCGGAAGGCCATAAGCCTGATTCAGTTCTATTAAACTGTTCATCACCTACTACGATTGCAATATTTCTGTCCCTGAATACCGATCCATTCATCCCATCCCTTGTAAAAATAAAATCAATCCGTTCCCAAAAATCAGGAAACTCATTCCTGAGATCAGGATCATGGCCGTAAGTTAAACCTTCCGGATTAAAAGGCAGAACATTACCTCCCCAAATGTCAGTGAATCCGTTAGAAATGACATAATTGTAAGTATTACCATAAGGAGCTTGAGTGTTGAAATCGCCAACCATGATCACAGGTAAATCTTCTCCGGATAGACTGGATAAAAGTTCAGACATTTGAGCTTGCCGTACCGGCAGGTAAAATGGTTCAAGGTGAGTATTTACAAAGCGGTATGACGCTTGTCCTATTTGGGCATCAACAGCTACAAATCCCCGTTTTAATTCAAGGCCTAAATCCGATATGATCAGGTTGACCTGATAATTTTGCTCGGTCTCATTTGATACTACAACATCCTTGCGCGCCAAAATTACATCATAATCAGTAACTCTCTAATCAGAATAATGTAAACCCTTTTCTGATCCATAGGGCACAACCATCGGCACTTCCACATCGACATCCTCTATGACTGCCACAGCTTCGTAGTGTTGTCCCAAGGCTTCCAATGTTGCCATGAAAATTTCAAGGTAATCCATATATATATCTTCAGCTGGTGTTGTTCCACCG
>JARRPN010000510.1:0-2647 GCA_037382875.1 Calditrichaceae bacterium
TATGCATTTGATAGGGACTGGTCTCCAATTTTTAATTATGAAGAATGGGTTCGCCATAATCGTTTACATTTTATAATGGATAAATATCACCAGCCTGGCGCTTGTCATCATCAAAAAATTGTGATTGTTGATGATTCTCTTGCCTTTGTTGGGGGATTTGATTTAACAAAGACACGATGGGATACAAGGAACCATTATCCTAATGATGAGAGGCGAGTTGATATAAGTGGGAATTCATACCAGGCTTTTCATGATACTCAATTTATGGTGCAGGGACCTGTAGTAAAAGATCTGGTTGAACTGTTTCATCATCGATGGAAAATAGCTACAGGTAATATATTACCAGCTTTAAATAAATCCTTTACGAATACTTACTGGCCTGATAACGATTTTCATTTTCAAAATGTCAACATTGGTATTGCTCGTACTTTTCACGATTTGGGAACTAAAAAATTTATTGGAGAAAGTGAACGATTGCATCTGTAGCTCGTCAAAAATTGGAAATGAAATTATAATAAAATTGAAAGCAGATAAAGGTCCGGAAATTGTTATTATTCTGCCATTGAAAACTTCGGGCTGGCTGGAACAGTTTACTATGGATTTATTGCGAAATCGATTATTAGTACTGTTTCAACTTGCGGATCATCAAGAAAGGCTCCGAGTCTACTACCCTAAGATAGAAAAAGACGATAAAGAAACATTATATGTCCATTCCAAATTATTTATTATTGATGACAACATTTTAAAAGTTGGCTCATCCAATTTAAGTAATCGATCGATGTCATTGGATTCTGAGTGTGATCTTGTAATAACAGCTAATGACGATAGTCATATTTCAAAAACCATCAAAGAGCTTCGCCATAAGTTGATTAGTGAACATCTGGGTATTTTACCCGAAGAATACAGAGATAAAGAAAAACAAACTGAGAGTATGATATCAGCTATTCAGTCGTTCAGGTATAATAAGAATAATCATAGAAAATTAAATGTGCTGGAAAATAGTATGAACAGGGAAGAGGTTAAAATAATTACCCCAATGAAAATTGTAGATCCGGAAATACCTATAGATCCTGATAATTTAATTGATTATTTTATTGGCAAACCAAATCGGACAAGGTTGTATAGTAATTTTTACAAATTTATTTTTATACTCATATTACTTATAATTTTTACTGCATTTTGGACTCATTTACCATCCAACGACTGGTTGAACATTAATCATACCAGTATATTTAATCAAGAACCTGCAAATCCAATTTTAATATATTCTATTTATACTGTACCATTGCTGCTCCTATCGATATTTGGAATGCCGGCTACAATAATTGTTGGTACTTTTGGGATACTATTTGGATCTATTACAGGTAGCATTCTGGCAGTAATAACTTTAACGGTTTCCTCCTTGATATCTTATCCTATTGGTAGAATTCTGGGTAAAAAGATCCTAAGTTACATATCCTCTGGAAATATTAATTCAGTAAACAAATACTTGGCTAAAAAAGGACTTTTTACGGTTATAACGATTCGCGTATTACCGATAGCCTCTTTTACATTAATAAATATGTTGGCTGGTGCATCACGGATACGCTTTAAGTATTACTTAATTGGAACTATTTTAGGAATATTGCCCGGATCTATACTTGTTGCAATTATTTTTGGTCAACTCACAGAGTATTTTAAATCGGAAACTATAGTAAATACTATTTGGATAACAACTTTAACTGTAATGATAATCATTTGTTTGATAGGTATTAGCAAATACTTTTCTAAATATTTTCAAAATAAAAAAGATTTCCGATAACTGAATATCGGAAATCTAATTGAGTAAAGTTGTATAAGAATTATAGTCTACTCGAGTTTAATGGTATCCTCATATGTTTGATCAAAAATAAAATTATAATACCAATAATCGCTTTTTTTCTCTAAATAAACCGATGCCTTTCTTTTGGCTATATGCGCTGAATCCAAACCAGTCTCTATTTCATAATTAATAACATATTTTAAGATATTGTCATCAAAAAATTCAGAGGTCAAATCGATGTTTTCAACGATGGTATTTTTATCCTGTTTAAGACTATCGAGTATTGATAAAGTGCTAATCTTAGCTTTTTCTATGACTGCAGGTGAAGGCTTTTCATGTGCACATGCAGTCATCATTATTGTAATCAAAATGAAACTTAAAAATTTTAGAAATGTGTACTCTATTTTAATTTGTTTCATAATCTCCTCATCATATTTGTTTAATAACTTATTAGTAACAAAACTTATAATCTAGTCTTCTTGTTGTTCCTCTTTTTCCACAAGGATGTGAAGTTTTGTGCTGTCAATAGATGCACCCAGATACCTCATAGTACTATCAATCTTCGGCCTCATTTCAGTCCAAATCGAATCACTCATGTCTTTCAATTTGTTGTAACTATCATCCAGCTGAATAATTTCTTTCTCACTTTGGTTAATATCTATAAGCAGTTTCGATTTTGCTGAATCCTGTAGCCCTTCTATATCCTGTTTCATCTGCATGATATCTATTTTCCTTGCTTTTATTTCATTTTCAATTTCCTGCTTAAATTCTTTAATATCATTTTCATTCAGTGCTTTCTCATTACTTTTATTGTTTTCACAAGATAGTATATAAAGAACAGCCAAC
>JARRPN010000510.1:2744-4385 GCA_037382875.1 Calditrichaceae bacterium
TGTCCTCCTACGTTTATTTTTTAGAGTATTGTCGACCATAATATTTAAATAATTTTAGTTCAAACTCATCATCAATCGGTTTATCCGGATCATAGTCTGGACTATTTTTTATTGCCTCTTTATTTAAGTCCACATAAACCAGGTTATTATTCCATTTGATCTTTTCTATCCATGCAGGAGATATTAAAACATCTTTACTTCCCGGCAACCAATTATGAGTATCAATTATCATGTACCGGATTTTCCAGTTATCTGTTTCTACAATAAAATCATCAACATGACCAATCTCACCATTTTTCGCTTGAATATTATAACCAAGGACCTCATTCCAACTCCGAAGATGTGGGTTTGTTTTTGGAGTTATTTTATCTTCATCATTACCCATATTGGTCACTAAATTCTTCATTTCACTTGAATTTAAAGCCTTTAAATTAGTTTGATTAAGAGGCCATTCTAATATTTTTGAAGCATTTATAATTTTATTCTCTGAAACGGGTCTTAAGAATTGTGTGTTATTTCCATCAGATTTAGTGTCAAATGAAGTGTTAAGTGGTAATGTTTTCGAATTAAATTCCGGTTTGCCTAATAAGTAGTGAGAAATTATTATAACTTTCTCCGGAAGAAAACCACCTGTTTCTGCTACGATGTACTGGATATTCCAGAACAGATCATCGAAGTACATATCTAAAATTGTTCCTTCGATATTATTCTTTGATATTTCCGCAACGAATAATTCAAACTTTCTATCTGAGACAACAGCAACTCGTTGTAATTGGTCTTTATAATTTTGATAAAAACTTAATTCATCGATTAAAATTTTAAAATCATATTTGTTTAGGTGAGTAGCATCAAGAAGCACATTAATCGGTCCAAAAGTCTTGCATAATGATTCCAGTTGATGGATAACTTCCATAAAGTCGTCTTTAGTTAGTTCCCCATCTAAAGCAATCTCTATTCTGTTTGTTTCTTGGGCAATTACTTGATACATTATTAAACCTCCATAAAAAGATATATAAAACATTTTTCTTATTCTATTTTATTACAAGAGGTATGCCAAGAATCAATTATTATGCACTTAAACCATAGATATTTAACGGTTTATATAAATTTATAAATATAAGATTTATAATGAAGTGTCTTATGTAAATATACTAAAAATTATATTTATGAGAATGAATGGTACAGAGTTATTTAAATCATAATAAATGTGTGAATGATATGTTCACAGTTAACGGATAGAAAGGTAGAAAAATAAATCTAAATAAGATTATGTTTATGCAATTTGTTATATAAGGCACGCCGGGTTATGCCGAGCAATTCAGCCGCTTTTTTTCTATTATTTTTTGTATGTGTTAATGTTCGATGAATCAGCTGTTTTTCAACTTCATTCAATGTTTTTCCAATTTCGATTACAAATTTTGAACTTTCATCAGCTTTATGTTGAAATCGCCTAGGAAGATGTTCTATTTGTATTTCGTCACCCTGACAGACTAATACGGCTCTTTGCAATACATTTATCAGCTCTCTCACATTTCCCGGCCAATCATATTCTTCCAATGCACTTAGACAGTCTTGATTGATTCGAATAATATTCTTATTCAGTTCATGATTAAACCGTCCGATTAATTCCTCAGTAATAAG
>JARRPN010000510.1:4407-5342 GCA_037382875.1 Calditrichaceae bacterium
CTCTCACGCAGGGGTGGAAGTACTATTCTGAATACATCAAGCCTGAAAAAAAGATCTTCTCTAAATTTGCCATGTTCTACAAGATCATCGAGATTTTCGTTCGAAGCGGTTATTAAACGTCCGTCGGTATACAAGGATCTTCTTCCTCCCAATCGGGTAAATTTCTTTTGTTCTACCAGACGTAGCAAACTGGTTTGAACCTTATGATCTATAGAATCAATTTCATCTAAAAATACGGTGCCATCGCTCGCCATTTCAAAAACACCTTTGTGTTGTTGAGTTGCACCCGTAAATGAACCCTTTTCATGACCAAATAATTCACTTGCAATCAATTCTGACGGCAGAGCACCCAAATTTACAGGAATATAATTTCCATCTTTTTTTAAGCTTAACCGATGGATGGCTTGAGCTGCCAAATCTTTACCTGTTCCTGTTTCACCAAGTAAAAGAACAGGAATGTTAGTAGCAGCAACCTGCTGTATCTGACGATAGACTGCTTGTATGGCTGGTGAACGGCCAATGAATCCTTCAAATCGATAAATTGATTCATCTTCTTCGAGCAACTTATTCTTTCCAAATTCAGGTTTTTTGGATAATGCTAATTCAATTATGAGTTTTAGTTCATCATTCGTTGCCGGAATTCGTACATATTGGTATCCACCGGCTTCCATGGCTTCCACGGCAATAGAAAGATTCCTTTCTTTCACTGTTAATAATATTTGAGTTTGCGGACTTTCTTTTGATATAATTTTTAATAAATCTTTATAATCCAAAGTTTTGTTATTACAAACATCGCCTGATAGTATTAATAGATCATATGTTGAGGTTTTAAAATATTTAAGTAGTCTATTTAGATCATCCAACCATTCTATCTTGCAGATAGATGAATCATGATACAATTTACTTAACTGCTTTTTTAATGTTTGATTTTTGGT
>JARRPN010000511.1:0-2203 GCA_037382875.1 Calditrichaceae bacterium
CATTAAAGATTCTTTGAAACTGGTGAAGAATTTTAGAACACCTTTTTCAGGCGCTTCGTCTGCAATCGGGTTTGTTGCATCAATAATAATTTTGCCTGATATATTGGAGCTTCCTGCTGCAGTCAAAACCTCTCCCGCAACTGTGCCCTTAACCGCCAAGACAATAATGTCGCCAAAGGCAGCGGCATCAGAAAAACTACCCGCCTTACTACCGGGATTATCTTTAATCCAATCGGCAAGTTTTTCCGGCGTACGTGAACTTAGCATAACCTGATTACTATATTTTAAGAAACCAGCACCCAATGATTGTGCGACTGTGGATGATCCTAATATTCCAATTTTCATATTATCCCCTATATTTAAAACTTGTTTAGAATATTATTTTGTTTCTGCATAGTGTATTTAGATAAGGTTTTTTATAAGTATAAAATTCCTGATAACTTTAGTGATTAATAAATTGATAAAATCCATAAAATAACTTTTCAAATTCGAAAAAAGATATTTACTATCTACTTAATCTATTCTCAAATCTTAAATTTTTAGAAAATAAATTTCAATCCAATTACCAAATCTTACATAGAAATTTATTTGTTGTTTATTATGATTATATTATAATAATCTTAAAAATGAGTTAATTAGAAATAATTTTGTATATAAAGTAGATATTATTATAAATTTTGTTTTAATATAATATTGAAATTAAAAAGTGTTATTGAACCTCTAGGATCGGATATTCGAATGCCAAATACGGCCAGGAAAATAAAGACTCAAAAATCAATACAGAAAAAAGATATGTCTATCAAAGCTCCTGCAGATGCGATTAAGCTGAGTGAACTACCGGCTACTGCGATCTGCGGAAATGATATCAGCTCATCCTGCCTTTATGTTTCTGCATTATCAATTGTATATGCAGGAAAATTTGCCTGGATTGCTCTTTTAATTGTCGCCGGTGTGTTATTTTTCTATCGAAAGATATATGGTGAGGTAGTGGGTGCACTACCTTTAAATGGAGGTGCATACAATGCTCTGCTCAACACAACAAGTAAATCCGTTGCTTCGCTTGCTGCCACCTTGACTCTTTTATCATATATGGCTACAGCAGTCATTTCAGCCAGTGAAGCAATGCATTATGCACATGCCTTGTTTCACGGTTTACCTGTCATCTGGGCAACCCTAGGTTTACTGCTATTTTTCATGATTTTAACTATAACCGGTATCGGTGAATCATCAAAAGTGGCTGTTGCCATATTCATAACACATTTAATTGCTTTAACAATTTTAGTAATTGCAGGCGGTATCTATATTTCATCACATGGGTTTGATGTATTAAAATCCAATTATAGCATTCCGGTAGAGGGAGGAGTTGTGATGGCATTATTCTTTGGATTTTCCGCTGCCATGCTCGGTATATCGGGATTTGAGAGTTCGGCGAATTATGTTGAGGAACAAGCATCCGGCATTTTTCCAAAAACTCTGCGCAACATGTGGATTGTAGTGAGTATATTCAATCCGCTTACAGCTTTCCTAGCTCTTACTATTATCCCAATGCATGAAATTACCGCGAATCAGGAGGCACTATTAGCTTATATGGGAGGCGCTTCAGGAGGCAACTGGCTGTCCTGGGTTATTTCAATAGATGCTTCTTTAGTCTTAAGCGGAGCTGTACTTACATCCTTTGTGGGTGTAGGCGGGTTGGTACAACGCATGACCCTGGATCGAACACTTCCACAATTTTTACTGAAATTGAATAGAAGAAATGCTCCCTATAGGATTATGATAACATTTTTCATACTCAGCGTATCTATTCTTTTCATTACCCGGGGAGAATTAGGTGCCCTGGCCGGTGTTTACACCATTTCATTTCTTTCGGTTATGGTTCTTTTCGGATTTGGTAATATTTTGTTAAAGTTAAAACGCGCCCGTTTACCACGACCGGAAAGAGCTGGTCCTATTGCTTTATTCATAGCCATAACTGCCGTTTTAGCTGCCCTTATAGGAAATGCGATTATGAATCCCGCTTATCTGGCTGTGTTCCTGGAATATTTTCTGCCAACGATCGGTATCGTAGCTATAATGTTATACCGAACTGCTCTGCTGAAAGGATTATTATATGTACTGAAATATATTTCCGATAAAGTGCAGTCTGTTGTCTCAAGGGGAAATAAAACAGTGCTCAACCTTCTTGAAGATATAAATGCGCAGG
>JARRPN010000512.1:0-2864 GCA_037382875.1 Calditrichaceae bacterium
CATTGAATTCCAACAATTTTAATCCCTGGGATAATGATGTAACAAGATACTCTGTTGCTGTTGGTTATAAATTTGCCCGATCCATTCTATTAAAAATTGCCTACATGGATCAAAAAACAGAAAACGTAGTAACAGATCCGGAAGATTACACAATTCGTTCAATTCTAACGGTATCTTTTTAGGAAATTTTATAAATCACCCTAAATTTCTAAACTGGTTTTGCTAAACAAGCAAAGTCATTCCTACTTCTTATATTTTGTTCCATATTGCTTCCTGTGTGTTTATCTATATAAAAGTTGATTATTTGTTATATAATAAATTTGCATTATGCACATATGTGCAATATATTAACCCCAGAACAAATTTTGAGGAAAATATATGGCACGATCTAAAATGCAAAAAATAGTGCATCAACCGCCCTTGTTTACCGCCTTCAAACCGATGGGTGTTATGAAGAGTAATCTGCAAGCTCTACCAATGTCCCTGGATGAATATGAAGCTATAAGATTAGCTGATTATATGGGCATGGATCATGCTGAGGCTGCAGAGGAGATGGAAATTTCCCGTTCTACATTTTCACGTCTGGTTGAACAGGCCAGGAAAAAGACCGCCCAGTTTTTGGTTGAAGGAAAAGAGCTGTATATCGAAGGGGGTAATGTGCATTTTCGCGGTAATATTATTCGCTGTCAGGATTGTGGTCATATGTTCAATATTAAAATTGGTGCACCGATTTCAAATTGCCCGGAATGCGAATCAGGTAACCTGATAAATTTAGCTGGGGGATTCGGACATGGACGATGCTGTGTAAGACACAACAATAGGGGAAATTAAGAATTATCAAAAATAAATAGATGTATAATTTTAGGAGGGATAATAGAATGAATTTAAATAGAAATAGAGCAAACCCTGGTGGCGGTAGAGGATTAGGTCTTGGTGGCGGTCGTGGAAGGAATAAAGGTGGAGCATTTGGCCCGGGCGGTTATTGTGTCTGTGCTAAATGTGGTGAAAAAGTTCCGCATCAGCAGGGTATTAAATGTACAGATATAAAATGTCCGTCTTGTGGGCATACTATGGTTCGGGAAGAATTACTAAATAAATAAAGGAAACTATATGAAAAAATTATTTGCTGTACCAACCGAAAACGGTGCTTTGTGCGCGCATTTTGGTCATTGTGAAAAATTTGCCATTGTTGAAACAGAAGATCAGAAAATTATAGGTGAAAATTATTTAACACCTCCAACGCATGAACCTGGAGTGTATCCACAGTTTTTAGCTGAGCATGGTGTCAGTGTAATCATTTCCGGCGGTATGGGACAAAGAGCACAGCAACTTTTTGCACAGAATAAGATTGAAGTCTGTGTTGGTGTGAATGCAGATACACCTCAAAAACTGGTTGAACAATATTTAAAAAGTGAACTTCAAACCGGTCAGAACCTTTGTGATCATTAATAGGGGATAAAATGAAAATTGCTATTGCCAGCGGAAAAGGTGGAACCGGAAAAACTACACTATCAACAAATCTGGCGTCGTATTTAGCCGAGACGGATAATGTTCTTTTAGTTGATCTGGATGTAGAAGAACCAAACTCCGGACTTTTTATAAAAGGTAATCTTGTATATGAAGAAAATAAATACAAAATGATACCGGAATGGGATAAAGATAAATGTCAGCTTTCCGGGAACTGCCAGGAAGTATGCAATTTTCATGCAGTATTAAAATTGGGTGAACAGATCATGGTTTTTCCTGAATTATGTCATAGTTGTTATGCCTGTTCGGAACTATGTCCATCCGGGGCGTTACCGATGATTCCGGAAAAACGCGGCGTATTGTGTGAGTACAAAAATAACAATCTTACCTTCATTGAAAGTAGACTCGATATCGGCCAGGAGCAGGCAGCGCCTTTGATTGCTCAAACAAAAGAATATATCGAAAAGCATTTAAGCAATTTGATTATTCAAATTTATGATTCACCGCCGGGAACATCCTGTCCGGTTATTGAAGCTGTAAAAGATGTGGATTATGTCATTCTGGTAACGGAGCCTACGCCCTTTGGACTGCACGATTTAAATTTAGCCGTTGAAACAATCAGAAAACTGGAAAAACCATTTGGTGTGGTGATTAATCGATTCGGGATCGGGAATGATGATGTTATCGACTATTGCTGCGAAGAAGATATCGAGATTATCGCTAAAATCCCTAATGGGTCAAAGATCAATTAGAGAAGATTTGGCATAAAATATCAGAGAGTGTATTGGTATGAAAGAAGTTGTTATTATTTCTGGTAAAGGCGGTACAGGAAAAACTTCCATTACGGCATCATTTGCTGTACTTGGAGGACAGGATATCGTAGTTGCTGATTGCGATGTGGATGCGGCTGATATGCATCTGTTGCTGGATCCTGATTTTTCAAATCCGATTGACTTTTATTCCGGATTCATTGCAAATATAGATCAGGATAAATGCAGCCAGTGCGGTGATTGCGCTAATATATGCCGGTTTAATGCCATTCCATTTAAAGAGAGGCAATATGTGATTGATGAAGTTGCCTGTGAAGGCTGTGGATACTGTACGAGAATTTGTCCGATGCAGGCTATTGAAATGGAAGAACAAAATGTTGGGCATTGGTATGTATCCAAAACGCGGCTCAATAATTGTCTGGTGCATGCCCGGCTCGGCATAGGCGCGGAAAACTCGGGTAAGCTGGTAGCTAAAGTAAAAAATGAAGCAAAAGCTTTAGCAGAAAAGAATCAGAAAACTGGAAAAACCATTTGGTGTGGTGATTAATCGATTCGGGATCGGGAATGATGATGTTATCGACTATTGCTGCGAAGAAGATATCGAGATTATCGCTAAAATCCCTAATG
>JARRPN010000513.1:0-2201 GCA_037382875.1 Calditrichaceae bacterium
ATTTACTACGAAATTAATATTTTATTTAATTAATATCTTTGATTGGATTATTCATCCCATGCATCAATTTGGTCTTTATAATTTTTCTCAACTACATTACGCTTAATCTTTAAACTGGGTGTCAATTCACCTTTATCTATCGTAAGTGGTTCTGCAAGTAAAATAAATTTCTTCACCGTCTCATAGCTGGCAAGTGATTTTTGCAGTGTTTTAAACTCATTTTCAATTAGCTTAATGATTTCTTTGTCTTCAACAATTTTCTTAGCATCCTGAATATTTTTACTCTTTTCGGATAAGAATACTTTAATCATCTCAAAATCCAGCATAACGAGGGCGCTGATAAATTTACGCTGATTGCCTACCAGACAAATATCATCAATATATTTACTCGTTTTCAACAAATGTTCAATTGGTGCAGGTGCCACATTTTTACCGCCTGAGGTAACAATGATATTTTTCTTGCGATCTGTTAAAAATAAATACTTTTCTTTATCCAGGTAACCTATATCGCCAGTATGCAGCCATCCGTTTTTATCAATGGTTTCGGCAGTCAGATCCGGTTTATTATAGTACCCCTTCATTAGGGTATCGCCTTTAACTAGAACCTCTCCATCTTTGTCTATTTTAACATCAACTCCTTTAATCGGTTTTCCACATGAGCCGTATTTCGTCTTACCTGGAGGCGTTAAAGTAATAATTAAATGAGTCTCTGTCATACCGTAACCTTCGATTATTCTCAAACCTATGGCTTCAAAAAATTTTAAGGTATCAACTGAGAGGGGTGCCCCACCAGCGATAGGAATTCGGAAATTCCCACCCAACTTTTTCTTAATTTTACTGAACACAACTTTGTCTGCAAATTGATATCGTCTTTTTAACCAAGTACCAACTTTCTTATCGATCAGTTTCTCATGATATTCCAAACCGGTACCAATGGCCCAATAAAATAGATTCCTTTTTACAGAACTACCGCTTTCAATCTGTTCTTTAACTTTGGCCGCCACTTTTTCATACAAACGCGGTACACTGACCATAATCGTTGGTTTGGCAATAGCAATATCATCAACAACGGTATCAATGCTTCTGGCATAATGGATGGTTCCGCCGCGGTATATGGGACACCAATGTCCGGCTAACCGTTCATACAAATGGCTTAATGGAAGAAAGGATAAAAAGACATCATCCGGAAAGAGGTTAAGTACTTTTTCGGCATTGATAATATCAGCAATAAATCCCTTATGATGCAGCATTACACCTTTGGGATTTCCGGTAGTACCAGATGTATAAACCAGCGTACAAACCTCTTCTGATTTTATCGATTTTACAGACTTGTCAAACTCGTCTTTGTTTGCTTCCCTGTGCAACTCACCTTTGGTCAAAATATGGCTATATTGATCGACTTTGGTCTTACCTTTATCTATATCATCAAACGTGATAATAAATTCCAGTTTAGGAAGCGCCTTTTTTATTTTGGCGATTTTATCGTACTGCAATTGATTTTCGACAAATATTGCGCGGGCCTGACAATCATTTAATATATATTCGATCTGGTTAGCCGGTAAAGTTTGATAAATCGGTACTATTACAGCCTGCATACAAAAGCCGCTCATATCAGAGGTTACCCATTCCGGCCGATTATTGGAGAGAATTGCAATTCGGTCACCCGATTTTAGACCAAGATCCCATAAACCATGTGTCAAATTTTTTACATTTTCGCCAAATTCTCCATAGCTTATTTTTTTGATTTTGTTATCCTGCATGAATCTAAATAAATCGTTTTTAGAAAATTTTTCCACTGAATTAAAAAGCAGGTCCGGGATACTTTTAAACATGCTCACCTCCATGACATAAAATATTTATTTTATGATTTCTTTATCCTGATATTTAATTTTTCCGCCAAGAATAGTATATAAAACTTTCGTTTGCCTGATTTGTTCATCTGGGATCGTTAAAATATCCTTTGATAATACAACGATGTCTGCAAGTTTACCCACCGAAATTGATCCTTTGATATTTTCTTCAAAAGCAGCATAAGCACAATTAAGTGTGGATACTTTCAACGCTTCCTGGCGTGAGAGTATTTGTTCCGGGTAGAATGTTTTGCCATCCTTTGTTTTCCTGGTAACCAGTGCACAATAATTCGCAATGGGATCGACATCTTCAACCGGAGCGTCTGTTCCATTGGACACTATAGCGCCTGT
>JARRPN010000514.1:0-2198 GCA_037382875.1 Calditrichaceae bacterium
CATCAGTGGAGATACTAAAGAAACCGTAACCGATGAACTGGTTATGGCTCAGGCAAGGATGGAAGCCTTGGATGGCGATGCTGAAGTATTGATGACTTTTAAGGGTAAAGATTTAATTGGTACAGTATATGAGCAGATCTTTGAATTTCTGCCCATCGATCGTGAAAAATATCCGAATGCTTTGACGGTCTTAACCGGTGATTTTGTGTCAACGGAAGATGGCTCCGGTGTAGTACATATTGCACCTGCATTTGGTCAGGATGACTATGAAATGTCCAGAAAATTCAATCTTCCATTTTTGCAGCCGGTAACACCAGGTGGACGATTTACAGATGAGGTTGGCGAATTTTCAAATAGGACGGTTAAGACATTTACGTACATTGATCATACAGAAGAGGGTGTGGATAAAGATGTTGTTATAGGTTTAAAAAAGCGCAATAAACTGTACCGAAACAGTTTTGATTATATCCATAGCTATCCTCATTGCTGGCGTACGTATAATCCGATTATTTATTATGCCCGTGAATCCTGGTTTATCAACTCGCCCGAGTACAAAAATGATATGGTGGAATTAAATAAAACCATCAACTGGAATCCGAAAGAGATTGGCACAGGCCGTTTCGGCAATTGGCTGGATGAAGTAAAAGAATGGTCGCTCTCCCGTGATCGCTACTGGGGTACGCCTTTACCGCTATGGGTGAGTGAAGATAAAGAAGAGATTATTGCGATTGGTTCCATTGAAGAATTAAAAAATGGATTATTTGAAAATGAAGATGGCAGTACAAAACCGCTATCTGAAATGAGTGATGAAATTGATCTGCATCGTCCGTTTGTTGATAAAATCATATTTAAAAAAGATGGCAAAGTTTACAGACGTACGCCGGAAATTATAGATGTCTGGTTTGATTCCGGATCCATGCCCTTCGCGCAGTTCCATTATCCATTTGAAAATAAAGAACTGTTCGATAAGAACTTTCCGGCGGATTTTATCGCAGAAGGTATTGATCAAACACGTGGCTGGTTTTACACACTTCATAATATAGCAACTATTCTGTTCAATAAGCCGGCATTTAAAAATATTATTGTAAATGAATTGATTCTGGATAAAGACGGACAAAAAATGAGTAAGTCCAAAGGAAATGTTGTATTTCCAATGGAAACGATGGAAAAGTATGGTGCGGATGCACTACGCTGGTATTTTATTGCGGTAAGCCCACCATGGATTCCTAAAAAATTTGATGAAAACGGTATTCTGGAAATTATTCGTAAATTTTTTACAACTCTAATTAATGTATACTCATTTTTCGTTTTGTATGCAAATATCGATAATTTTGATGCCACTGAAGAACAAATACCTATGGATAAACGGCCCGAAATTGATCGATGGATTCTTTCCAGGTTGTATTCGGTTACTGAAGCTGCCAAGAAACATCTGGATGATTATGAAATTACTAAAGCAGCCAGAGCGCTAAGTGATTATATGATTGATGATGTATCCAATTGGTATGTTCGTCGGAATCGACGCCGTTTCTGGAAATCGGAATCAGGCAAAGATAAATTGGCTGCCTATCAGACACTATATGAAGTGTTAACAGTATTTGCCAAATTAATCGCACCGATTGCACCTTTCATTTCAGAAGAGATATACTTAAATCTAAAAAAAGACGATGCACCTGAAAGTGTCCATTTAACCGGATATCCGGAAATTACAGAACGTGAAAAAAAGTTGAGAGATAAATCGCTTGAAGATCGCATGGGCATGGCACAAAAAGTAGTCTCTATTGTACGCTCTTTGAGGAATGACCAGCAAATTCGTGTACGTCAGCCCCTGAGTCATTTATCGTTTTTTGTTAAGTCTAAGCAGCAAAAGGACGATATACAACAAATGAACCAGATCATCTGCGAAGAGGTTAATGTAAAAAAGATACAATTCGTGGAAAATGAGAATGATTTGGTTGTAAAATCAGCTAAACCTAATTTTAAAGTTCTTGGAGCTAAAGTTGGGAAGCTGATGGGGCAACTTGGCGGGGTGATTAAGGCCTTTGATGCTCAGCAGATTAATGAGATAGAAAATGAAGGTCACACTAATGTTCACATAGATGGACATGAGATGAAATTGACATCCGAAGATGTTGAGATCGTTGCTCAACCAAAGAAAAATCTGGCTGTCTACTCAGAAACCGGATTAATTATTGGAC
>JARRPN010000515.1:0-3627 GCA_037382875.1 Calditrichaceae bacterium
TAAAACTTATACCGGTATCGCTAATTGAAATACAGTTCCTTCTTTTTGGGCGGAAGTAAAACTAACCTTGCCACCAAGCAAATCTTCTCCGAATATTTTCATAGAAAACGTACCAATCCTCTTAAAGCCTGCAATTCGGTTATATAATCCGTAAGTTCTTTATTGGTTTCGTCAAGCGTTTGGTTCATATAGATCATGGCTAGATGAGATTCAATCAGATTGCGGAATTGCAACATTAATTTCTCTGTGGTATGGGAATAATCGTTGGGATGATTATCCAACACGCAAAGCGTACCAAAAGGTTTTTTATCGGGTAATAAGATGGGAAATCCCAGATAGGAAATCATATTCAATTTAATATCCGGATTATTTTCCCAATGAGGATCAGCCAGGGCATCCGGAACATGCAGTTTATTTTTAGATTTTATAACCGTTTCACAATATAATCCCGATCCAAAGAGCACTTCTTTATCACCCGGATTATATGGATTGCCTTCTTTTTCACTGGCGACAAAAACTTCTATTTCCGGATCAAGATAACGCATAATCAAGGCGGTGGGTATATTGATAATTTCTGCCAGAATATTAGCTATTTCCTGCCAGTTTTCCTGTATATGATCAGGAATTTTTAACTCATAGTTATTTTCATTTATATCTTTCATAATAACTTGCCAATATTACTTCACAAAATAGTCGGTATATTATTCTAATTAATAAATTTATTATGAAAAAATACTAAAACTTATACCGGTATCGCTAATTGAAATACAGTTCCTTCTTTTTGGGCGGAAGTAAAACTAACCTTGCCACCAAGCAAATCTTCTCCGAATATTTTCATAGAAAACGTACCAATCCCGTACCAATCCCCCGGCCATCCTGTTCCTTGGTGCTAAAATTACGCTGAAAAATCCTGCCTCTAATTTTTTCTGGTATTTCCTGGGCATTCCATACTTTAAAAATATAATAGTCATCATTTCTGTCCAGCCATACTTTTATTTTGCCATGTAAGTCGGTCGCCTCCAGAGCGTTTAATATCATATTCGTCAATACACGATGCAGTAGAGCAATATCGGTTCGAATCCACGCCTCCGGGCAATTGTTGGTATAGGTTATTTCTTTATTCTTGGCTATCGGATGGTTATTAAAAAAGGTTTGCATATCCTCAAAAATGGTGGCTGAAGAATACTTATCCCAAACCGGTATATAATCCTGAGAGTCATTCAAAGATATACAGCGTTGTATGGCAACTTCTTTATTCAATCGCATGGCAATCTGATGAAGTGATTTAGCCATATCCATCCCCTGATTTTTTACCAGATATTCACTTGCAACGACTAAGGCACCCAGCATATTATTGATATCATGAAAGAAGGTTCGTTCAAGCGCTGCCCTTTGCTGCTGGCGGGTAATATCCTGAAGAAATAACAGTACAAATCTGTGATCGTTTATTCTAATAGTATGCGAATGAACCAGTAATGGTAGTCCGTCTTTTTTAACCAGGGGCATAACTGCCAGTTTTACGGGAGCCAGCACAGGCGGAATTTTCAACACAACACGGGAATCTTTTTCCAGTTCTTCTTCACAGTACGAAGCCGATATTACCTGTAAAAACATATTCAGAGCCACAATTTGACGATTTTCATCCAGTATGGCCAGCAATCCGCTAACGGTCTGAAGTAAACCGGTCATCACTTCACTGTTGCTAATAGTCTCAATTTCTATATTAAAATCTTTTTCAGCAGTTCTTTCAGCTGAAGCAAAATAGGTATGCATAATATTATTGCCTCATTGATTTATTGAATTATACAAACTTTAAGCACCCAGTAATAGAAATCGATTCTTTTGAAAATATCGTTATTTAATCATATTCAATTATTCGTTCAAAATCAACAATAAAATAAATTTTCAATAAATTCTAGAGGATCATTACAAAAGTATCCTGATTATGATATCTGAGAATTTCATCCCGCTGTTCATCAGTCAATCCTTTTGGATATCGGCAATATAGTTTTAGCTTATTCAGATCTTTATCCTTAAATGGTGGATTGAAATCCACTTTCGGATCACCGAAGAAAAATGTGGGAATCGGTAATATTGACAATATCACGATAGCAATTTTATGTTCAGAATCATCGCCCTTAAATCCGGCTACCGCTATAATACTGTTAATCAAAACAAGCGGCATAAGGGAAATTATTTTTTCCTTCTGAAGGCTATAATCAAAAATATGGATATTTCTTATTTTTTTATTATTTATCTGATACAATGTACCATCTGATCCATTAAATATAACTTCATTGTCTATCATTAAGAGTTCACCCTTTAAATTTTGCCCGTCAGTGAGTTGAATAGAAGCGTTCTCGCCCTGAGATTTAAGTACATTAACAGAACTCTTGCAGGAGAATATATATATCATGCAAAGTAGAATAAATAGATATTTTCTCATTTTTTTCTACCTTATGTTAGGAATTTTTGACTCATAAAACTTTTTCTCAAATGTTGGCTTTTTATTTAGCCACAATTGAGCGGCTTTAATAATTGTCTGATCATTCAATTCAAATTGTGTAAGATCTTCTAACCTCGTAGTGTCTTGTCTTAACCATTGCTGTCGAAGCCATTCAATATAGAATCCATGAGATTTAATAAAATAAGTATATTTGTAACCTTTAACTGCGGGATTTATTTTATAATCCAGAATGTATTCCTGTCCCGGATAAGTAACGAGATATGCATCATCTTTCTCGTTAAATAACTTTAACAAGTCATTTTCGTTTTTATTATTCAAATCTCTTATCTGATTGCAAGAATGTAATTGACATTTATAATTATCATGTGTATCAAAACTGATTCCTACCCAGTCTATTGCCCAGTTATCCGGTAAAAAACTGAGTCTGATTTTAGCAACTTCACCGTTGTTAACATCCAATTCAACAGCTTCCTGATGCCACACTATTGGGCCTGTATCTGAAATTCGAGCTACATTGTCATACTCTGTACCATCAAATATTTGAATCCGAAGTCCAAAATGTTGTTTATACCAATTATAAAATCGCCAGGCATAAAACCAGTTTGCAGTTTTAGACCCAAGCCAGTCTATAGCTTTTGCATCCTGCGAATCAAGCATAAGATCATAAAGAAGAATGGTATTCAACAGAGTATTCCTCAGTTTAAGCGCAAGAATTAATTTTTCAGCACTTTGAGGAACATTCACCGTCAAATCGATCCAGTCTTCTGTTACACTTTGGGTTAACTCCTTTAATATAGAAGAATCACTTTGATACCATTTATTATCTCTCTTAGAAATCAAATTGATAATATTGTCACATGATTTATTGGTCGCGGAAATTAATTCACTTTGATTGCCAAATAATACAATATGATCATTTCCGTCGGGAAATGCCTCATAATCAACAGGATGTTCCACGGTTAATAATGATAATAAATTTATGTAATGTGTTTCCAATGCTTCATTAGTCACTTTAATAGAATAGGTTCCATCAATATCCTTACCGCAGTCAAGACGGTCCAGATCCGATGATTCAAACATTTTTGCAATACTATAACTGAATGTTTCAGCTTCTAAGAAATAATCACTTCCATCAAACGAATAAATAGTAGGACATGAAC
>JARRPN010000516.1:0-2187 GCA_037382875.1 Calditrichaceae bacterium
AATTTTTACCTGCGCAGTAAGGATGACAAAATCGGATTTCTTGGTTTGTTTAATGAACAGATAGAATCGATTAATGGTCCTTTTGATATGGAACTTTACATAGGGGGTACACCCGAAGCACCTGCTATTACATCTGGTTATATTCAGATAAATAATGGAGAGATACTGCTATCCAGAATACTGGATCCGATACGTGAAGTCAACGTGGATATTGCTATCGAAGATTCTGTGTTACAGATTAATAAGTTTGAAGGATACTCTATTGAAGAAAAGGACTTCCTGGAAAAAAGCTGGCGTCTGGTCAAAGCTCTGATTCCATGGTCGGGTAGGAAAGTAGATGATGGACGACTCAATATTAAAGGATCGATAGGTTTACAAAATGTTATAAAACCTAACCTGAGTCTGGACATTTCAACGGATGAGCTCTATATCGATTATTTCATCGAAAATACCAAGCTCTTGCTTACAACAGAATCTATTAAAATAACAGGGCAAGATACCATTGCTATTGCGGGCGGTATATATATACCTAAAGCGGAATACGAAGTGGACCTGACAATGATGGAAAAAAATGTATATTTATATGACACATCGGTTAAGGAAGCAAAACCGCCTTATATTGATTTGAATTTAGATATCCAGATACCGGGCGGTTTTAATATAACAAGTTCTCCATTGGATTTAACCAACAATTTCAAGATTGGTATTCAGGGTGATTTACGGGTAATTATGGAACCGGCATCTGATGTAACACAAATAACCGGTCATCTGGATGTGGCATCAGGTAATTATTCTTCCTGGAATCAGAATTTTGAGGTTCAGTCAGGCTCGATTGATTTTATTAATCCAACGGTATTGAATCCGGATATCAATATTGTCGCCAGTAAAATGATTGGGGATAAAACCTTTGAAGTTATCATAAATGGTGATTTGGAATCTTTAACTCAACAGTTGCGGGTGATTGATAAAGATGGTGAGGAAGCAACTGATCTTTCTGATGCAGATAAAATAGCTATGTTGACGCTTGGCACAGACGTTCAACAACTGGCAGAAAATACGGATTCTACAATTATTAATTTAGGATCACAAGTTGCAACTACTTCTCTGCTTACAGCTGTCGAAAGGGGTGCGGAAGAATATACAGGACTGGACAGAGTACAGATTTCTTCAAATGATAATATTCTTGATTTTAATAAGATGAGATTAAATAATGGTTTGAAAAATGCATCCGTGTCTTTTGGTAAATATCTAACAA
This sequence comes from Calditrichaceae bacterium, assembly GCA_037382875.1. Taxonomy (GTDB): domain Bacteria; phylum Calditrichota; class Calditrichia; order Calditrichales; family Calditrichaceae; genus JAFGKZ01. The sequence goes on from JARRPN010000516.1 coordinate 1,256, forward strand.
CGGATTTATATGTTGAGTATCGTACTCAATTTAATATGGATGCAGGGAATCGTATAGGTTTACAGTATCGCATCAATAAGCACTGGAACCTGGATAGTTACTATGAAAAAACAATCAGAGGGAATAATAAAGTCCAACTTGGTATAAATTGGGAATACTCTTTTTAAATAAATTATGAAATCTGATATCTAGTATGAGAAAATCACACATATCACTCCTCATTATTATTCTGATTATTCTTTATAGTATACCTGCTTTTGCGGAAATTGAGGTTGATAAAATCTTTTTTAACAATAATCGTTATTTTTCAAATGATGATCTTGAAGAAATTATCCATTCCGAAGAGGGTGAGGAGTATGAACCCCGTTTACAAAAGCTGGATAAAATTTTATTAAAAAACTTTTACCGCAAATATGGCTTTTTAGATGCAGCAATTTCTGATAGTGTGATAATTGTTTCGGACAGAGATAAAGTAAATATTTCATTCTATATATCGGAAGGGCAGCGGTACTACTATGGCGGGCTGCGAATGAGAGGAAATCAGGATATTTCAAGTCAAAAAATATCTGAGCAATTTAGCGGCATGAAATTGTATGAACCATTCAATGAAAGTGCGATTAATGAATCAATTAAAAAAGTAGAAAATATCTATTACAATTCCGGAAAACCATATATTGAGCTAAAAACAAATTACATGGTTGAAGATGATTCATTGATTATTGCATTGTTGGAATTAAAGGAAAACCAAACCGTTTTCATTAGTAAAGTGCAGTATTTTGGTTTGAGAATGGTTAAAAAATTTTTAATCAGACGAGAATTGGAGATAAAGAAAGAAGATAAATATAATCGTGAGGCTATAGATAAATCACAATCAAATTTATATGGTACAGGACTGTTTAAGTATGTCCGTTTAGAGATTGAACCAATAACAG
>JARRPN010000516.1:2228-4036 GCA_037382875.1 Calditrichaceae bacterium
GGTCATTCTAAAAATATTGGTTCAGGAAAAAGATCCGGTATGGATTGGAGTTAGGGTGGGTTTAGCACATGAACAGCAGGCTTATTATGGTAGTAAACTGGAATTTACGCTGCAGGGAGGACATCGTAATTTATTTGGTACTTCACGCAGCATCAGTTTGGAAATTACACCTGCTATCACATACGATTTTAAATAAAAAAATTTTCGGAATATTGATAATAGAATATCATTTAATTTTATTGAACCATGGATTGGCAATACAAGAACACCTGGTACCTTTAACTTAGCTTATGAGCAGTATCGGCCTCCTAATAGTGCAAATTTTGATCTGTTATCTACATCGTTTGGAGTTAAGCGTTCAGCTGGCAAATACACTAATATCAATGCTGCAATCGCAGCAAAGTTAGTTGATCAACTCACTAATGATGAGATTGATGAAGCAGCTTCCAGGAGATTTGATGTGGATAAAAACCAGGTTTATTCTCTTAATTTTTATTATAAAAGAGATAAGCGTAAAAATTTATTCAACCCCACAAATAGTTCATACACGGATGTTAGTCTTGCATTTTCGTTTAGTACAGGTAAAAATGATGAAGGTAATATTAAAGAAAACCGCTATATAACTTTAATATCCTCATGGCAACGCTATCAACCGTTTCAGCCTAAAGTATTTAGTTTAAAACGATGGAATTTTACCCTTGCCAGTCGTATCAAAATGGGTGCAATCTTTGAGCTGGGCAAAAAAAGCGGGATACCAGTTAATGATCGTTTTTATGCAGGTGGGGCAACTTCTGTACGCGGTTATGATGAACAATTACTGGGACCAGGATCAGTATATAAAAATGAAAAAATAGAGGAAGCGGCAGGGGGCAAGTTATTATATTTGGGAAATATTGAAGTACGTATGCCTATCTGGTGGATTGTAATGCTGGAAACATTTTTTGATACAGGGTATGTCTGGAGTGAAATTTCAGATTTTAAACCAGTGGATATCAAAGCATCAACAGGATTAGGTATTGCCCTGATGACACCGCTTGGCCCAGTGAGATTGGATTATGGGTATAAGCTGATTCAAACCGAACAAGATCCCACTCCGGATGCAATTCATCTGGGTATTTATTTTGCATTTTAGGTTAAGTTCTAAAAGGGAAGTGTTAAAGAAATGGGTATAATACTATAGGAAAGAAAATTAGAAGTTTGATTTAAAAATTTTAACAACCCGATCCAGGTCATCCTCAGTCATAGCAGTCCCAGAAGGCAGACATAATCCGTCATTGAATAATTTTTCAGAAACACCATTCTCATATTTTATTGCATCTTTAAAGACCGGTTGCAAATGCATCGGTTTCCAGAGGGGACGTGTATCGATATCTTCAGCCACAAATCGCTTACGGATTTTTTCACGGTTTGTACCTGATAACCTGGGATCAATGGTAAGGGTGCTTAACCACCGATTGGAATATGTATTAGGTAATTCCGGCTGGAATTGAACACCGGGTAGCTGTTTAAGTTCGTTTTGATAATAATTAAATATTTCTTTTTTCCGTTCAACACGTTGATTAAGTGTTTTAAGCTGACCTCTCCCAATACCGGCTACTATATTACTCATCCGGTAATTGTAACCAATCTTCGAATGCTCATAATGCGGGGCATCATCTTGTGCCTGGGTTGAAAGGAATCGGGCTTGTTTTATATTATCCTTAGAACCAATGACCATCCCACCGCCAGATGTGGTAATAATCTTATTACCGTTAAACGAAAGAATGCCGAAATCACCAAAAGTTCCTGCATATTTGTTTTTATATTGA
>JARRPN010000517.1:0-2670 GCA_037382875.1 Calditrichaceae bacterium
TATCCCTTTTCCATACTTCCAATTTTACAGAGGTGGGAATCATTCGGTTATGATCAAGTTTTTTTAATTCTTCTTTTCTTTTAAGTTTTTGATCAATAGTAATATCTGTTATTTTTAATTTAAACTTGAATACTTTTCGGTCGTTTGAGTTTTCCATCCATGCGTCATGTAACTCAAAGACACCATTGTATACCCATATTCCATCTTTAATTTTTTCATAAACTTTAACTAATTCAGGTGCTTGAATTCCATTTTTAAATTTAATTGCAGCTGATTCAAATTTACCATTTTGTGTAAGTTTGCCTGAAGGCGTTTTCTTTGGTTGATCTATTGATTTAGGATTCTTTGTTATATTTTTTGGAGCATCATGACCTTCATAAATAAGTATCTTGCCATCATCTTCAATCCTATCCGCATATGGTGCATTTCTTCTTAGGGACATTAAGATGACACTGACTCCACCATTTACTTGGAAATTCATACCACGTTGGAGGCTATAACCTTCTGCCATGCACATTTCAGTGTAAGAAATTACATCACCAGGTAAAATCATAAAATTGATTTTTTAATTTAATTTAAAATTAAAATAAATATATATAATAAATGAATAAATAAAAAAGATAAAATGATTAATATCCATATGGAGAATCATATGTTTCCACCGGCTCTTCAGGTTCTACGCCCATCTGATCTTTAGTCAATCGTTTTTGGTTTTCCGGCGTTACAAATATACCTGGCTCTGCCGCCAAAGGACATTTGGTTTCACAGATTCCGCAGCCGATACATAGATCTTTAACAACATAAGGATATTTTACTTTTCTTACTGATCCATCCGGAGCTACAAAATCTTTAAGCTCAAATTTAATGGCTTTATCCGGTGTCGGGCAGTGTTCCTCACAGACGATACAGTCTTCGGTGCGGGCGTAGGGAAAACATAAAATTTTATCAAAATGAGCCAGGCCCATCGGCGTGTGTTGGTTATGGGCTAATTCCAACGGTAAAATAGCATCGGTCGGGCAAACCTGTCCGCACAGGTTGCAGTCATAAGCACAATAACCCTCGCGCATCACCGCCACCGGCAGCCATAATTCCATGATATTATTGTGAATATGATCCGGCTGCAAACAACCGCCGTTGGATTCACAGATACGCACACATTCCAGGCAGCGGATACAGCGATCCATAAAATCATTTTCCGGCAGGGCGCCCGGCGGGCGGATTAATTTGCCTTCAGCTTTGCGGTCTTTTAATCCAATATTTAATAATCCAATCGCTGCTACACTGCTGGCCGTGGTCGTCAGGAATTGACGCCGGTTATAATCGATGGTTGTGTGATATGGTTTCCAGCGCCAGCGGTAGGTAATGGCATTGTATTTGGTCGGACAAATTGCTCCGCAATTGAAGCATTCAATACATTCAACTTTGCTGGTTTTTTTAACATCCCCTTCCGGGATGGCATTCATTTTACATTCTTTCTGACAGAGATTGCAGGAAGGGCACTCCTCGCCGACAAGGCGTTCATAAAACCGGAACTGCGATAAAAATCCCAGTAAAGCGCCTGCCGGACAGAGATAACGGCACCAGAATCGTCGTGTTATTTTTTCTGCCCCGAGAATAGCGCCAATAAAAAGGGCAATCCAGAATAACTGTTGATAATTAGCCTGATTTTCCGGCATGACACTGGTTTTGAAAAAATCATATACAGCATAAGCCGGATCTTCAAGAAAAGGTATTTTAGTAATACCGATTAAGATATGATCCGTAAAAAATGTAGCCAAAGGATAGAATACAACAGTCAGTGCACGGTTGAAAATGGAAAGGGGATCAAAATAACCCCAGATATTCAGAGAGAAGACGGCCAGAATAATTGAGCCAAACAGAATGGCAAATTTAAGATAGGTTAATTTATGCCATTTCTCTGTCTTTCTATTGGATGGCGATTTTACAATTTTACTGCTGGCATCCAGTGTGGTACCCAACGGACAAATCCAGCTGCAGAAAAATCGGCCTAAAAAAGGAGTTAATAACAGAATAATCAAAGCCGGCCAGAAAATTAAATCAATTCTGAGCGTATCGATAAAATCAAACAAAGGCATCAGCGGACTGAAGCGCAAAAATAAATCCGATTGTATTCGCACCTCATAAGGATACCTCGCCCGGATAAACAGAAAGAAGAAGCGATGCGAATATGTTGGACTTCATTTAATTTATGGCCAAATAAATCCAAAGCGACAAAATCAGCTGAAACTATGCAGGAACTGGCGATCAGTGTTTTAGTCAATTTCACATCAGATAAGCTGCCCCCCGTTGGGCCGTTGGCAGTTAGAATTCGATAAGCATCAATAATGGTCAGTGTCGGGATTAGTTTACTGTTTATATCCGCCATTTTATGGCCAAAATTATTATGAAGCGAACCACGATTTCCGCCCATCACACCCATTAAATTTTTCATGCCGAGTGTAACCCGGTCCAACGAATGATGTTTTGCAATGGGCACGTTAATCATTTTATCCGCTTCCAGATAATCCTTATATATTGGCCATTCTTTTATATACTGTCCATCAATCGCCAGTTTGGTATATTTATGATCATAGGCTTGCGTGATTTTAGCACCATTGGATTCGGATTTTTCTTCAATACCGGAGAGGTTGTAACAACGCTGCCAGGGAT
>JARRPN010000518.1:0-2174 GCA_037382875.1 Calditrichaceae bacterium
GGAAATTCTTTCTCAAATAATGTTTCAAGTGGTTCTATAACCTGACGGATATTTCTATCATTTGCGCCCCAAGCATCCGCTCCGAGAGAATCCTTTCTGGACAGGAATGCTGAAACCAGTCTCATGTAAGGTGTATCATCTTTCTGATGTAAAATCGCATGAAGACCCATATCTTTGTATAGCCAGATACACCAACTGACTTTATATTTATCATAATAACCCAATTGATCTTTAAGCACCTGGTAGCGCATTTCATCTTGGTCAGGATCACCTGTATAAAGCGGACCGAATTCACCAACCCAGGTTGGGACATTATGCTTTAACATAAAATCGCTTTTCCCAAGGAATACCTGTTCAAGACTATCTTTGTTTATATATTTACCATCAATATAGCCTGGATAATCACCGCCAAAACCTGGTCTTGCATAGTCATGATTAGTGTAAACGACATTATCCCAGACTTCGGTAAACATACTAAAATCCTTAGCATACGTATTGCCTTCGATAAACATAATATGATTCGGATCGATTTTCCGAACGGCACTATACATACGTTTGTAATAGGGAAAAACTTTTTTCCCGGTTGGATCAGCTGGTTCATTGATCAGATCATAACCGGCAACCCAAGGCTGATCTTTATAACGCTCAGCTATAACCTCCCATAGATGCAAAGCCCGATCCTGAAAATCCTTATGTTTCCAGAATAGTGCTCTATGAGTAGGATTATCACTGTGCCAGTGTTGATTTTGAGATCCCGGCAGCGCATGCAGATCAATTATGGTATAGATTTGATGTTTTGCACATAGATCAATGACACGATCAAGGTGTACAAATGCATCTTCTTTAATGACACCGGGATTCATATCATCTTCAAAAAGACGGTAGTTAATCGGTATACGGACCAGGTTTAGTCCGAGACTCTGAATATATTCTGCATCCGGTTCGGTAAAATAGTTTTTTAGAAAATGTTTAAAATATAGTTCATATTTTTCCTTCCCTAAAACATCCCGCAATTCTTCCCGCATGGTTTCTTCATTAGCCGGGTAACCATCGATAAAATTCTCCATATGCAGCATACCACCAAGACCAAAACCACGTAATACAATGGTATCGCCTTTCTGGTTAACCAGTTGATTGCCTGAAACTACAAGAAGATTTTCGTTAGCAACATTCTGTATTTGTTTTTGTCCCGCAGAGCAAACAGAGATTAAAAACAGGATAAAACTAATGAAAAACCGAAAAAAGTGTGTTCCTATCATAATTATATTCCCCTTAGATGTATAAATATAAATCCTATATTTATAGTTGAATTATAAAATGATCCAGGCCATAAATTTTTAAAAATTTCCCCATTTTTCTTTATGAGCTGTTTGTTTATTAAAATCAATGTATTCAATATAGGCGTTATCATTTAGAAAATATCCATCAACACAGGCAAATTGAGGTTTTACTTTTATGATAACCATATTAGGCTTATTCTCCCACTTCTCAATGGATTCAGGTTGTTTTTTCCTCATAATATTCATTATTTCAAGATTCTTCTCATCCGTCATAAGCCCTAAAATTTCAGCTTTACCTTCGATTTCGACTTTATCTTTACAAATGGAAACATTATTATTCTTTTTGATTTGAATGTACTTTCTGGAATGTTTCCAGGTAAAAAAGTATATGTCTGATTCATAGTTAATAACCAGCACTGGTCTGGCCATGACAATATCATCTGCAGAGGTCGCAAGAACCATAACTGAATTTTCCGGAGAGGAAAGAAACGAATATAATTTTTCTTTTGTAAGCGAGTAATCGATTATTTCTTTAACGGCTTTTTCCATAATGGATAATTAATAAAGGTCTTTGGTTTTAAAAAGCTGAAAGATTATATAAAGGAAAAGGTAAAGATGCAAAACAAAGTTTAAAAAGTAAAAATATCTGAACTAGCCCATGAATTTATTCATGGGTAATATGATGTAATATAAATTTTTAAATCGATTAATTGATATCATTATTCGTTCGTTGAATTTAAAAGCCCACGGTTAAAACCGTGGGCTAATATCTTACATATTTTATAAGACAGCACAAAATAGTGAGAGTATTTATTCACCTATCTTGTAACTTTCAAATCCCGATAACAGCAATATTACCATTAATCGTACTTAATGAAATTGAACCCTGGCCAT
>JARRPN010000519.1:0-2174 GCA_037382875.1 Calditrichaceae bacterium
AAAAACAAATTCTTGACATTTCTAAGTAAGGGTTATATAGGATCAATGCTTACCGACTCCCATGGTAATTACTGGGCTGCACATTATCCCGGACTTATTAAATACAATCCGGAATCGGATAAACTGTCAATTTTCCAGCCTGAAAAGGGTAATAGAAATTCACTGTTAAATAATAACATTAATTCTTTATATGAAGATTCAAGCGGTGTGATTTTTATTGGTACCAAAGAATCAGGTTTACACAGATACGATCCGGATAGAGATGCAATTATTCAATTGCCTGAAAAGAATGGCAAATATAAATATCTTCAAGCACCGCAAAGCGGAGGTTCGTTATATATTGCCACAGGAAGTGTCTTTGCTATTCAACAAATAAGTGATGGAACCTTCTGGATTAATAGTTTTAATGGAGGTTTAAAGGTATATAATCCGGACCTGACAAAATCTATGCTGTATTTACCGGATGGCAATAAGAATCTCGCATTGAATTTTATTACCTCGATATTTGAAGACAATCAAAAAAATATATGGTTAAATACAGTATCAAAGGGAATTTTAAAAGTCAGGGCATCAAAGTCGCTTTTTACTCTTGCCGGAAAAGGATTTAATGAACTGGAAAAACTTCATCTAAATAACATTAGGGGTATATACGAAAGTCGTGATAAATCCCTTTGGATTGGCACAGCAAACGGAACTTTAGTTAATTATAATCCGGCAACCAATAAAGCTAAAATATTTAAAACCGGATCATTGTATGGTCATCCGGGTAGTCAATTAACCGGAAGTGATTACGAGGCTTTTTATGAAGATAAAGACGGCTTTATCTGGATTGCCAGTTTTAATGGAATAATAAAATACAATCCTCAAAATAATCATTTTGAAAAAGTGTATTACAAAATGAATGGTAAACTTTCCGAGAGCAGGATTGATGTTGAAGGCTTTGTCCCAGATAATAATGAAGATTATTTGTGGATTGCCGGATGGGGTTTTGGACTTATAAAACTTAACCTGAAGACACTTGAAACCCAAATATTCAAATCTTCAGCTGATTCCACAGGACTTCTTAGTAATAATATTTTTACCATATCAAAATCCCGATCAGGGGATATTTTAATCTGTACGGAATATGGTCTGTCAATTTACGAACAATCCAAAAATCAATTTAAAAATTACCCGCTTGGATCAAGGTTTAATTCTGTATATGAAGACTCTGCGGGTATTTTATGGACAGGATCGGTTGAGGGTTTATTCAAAATTGACAGGAAGAAGAATACTGTTAAGCATTTTACGACCACCGATGGCCTTCCCAGCAATATGATTGCCGGTATTTTAGGTGATGATAAATATCTTTGGATTGGGACGGGCCGCGGTTTGGTCCGATTTAATGGTGCGGATGAATCCATTTTGACATTTAACGAAACAGACGGTGCCCAATTAGATCTTTTTGAGATAGCCAATTCGTATTACAAAACCCGTGACGGACTTTTTTTATTCGGCGGAACTGATGGAATTACAGCTTTTAATCCATCGAAAATTAAAATGAATATATACCCACCCAATGTGCTTATCACTGATATGAAAATCTATGACAAGTCGGAAAACAAGTACTTTACAAAACGCAATTGGGATAATGGTAAGGTCAACACAGTTGAGTTCCCCTATTTCCAGAATGAAATCGAATTCAATTATGTAGGCCTCCATTATAAACGACCTGAGCGTAATAAATATAAATACCGTCTTGAACCTTATGATAAAATATGGAAGGATGCAGGTACTCAGCGTATTGCCCGTTACACCAGTCTTGATCCAGGTGATCATACATTCCAGGTCATGGCCTGCAATAGTGATGGTATATGGAATCCAAAACCGGCAACCTTACACATAGTAATTTTACCCCCCTGGTGGAAAACCTGGTGGGCCTACATGCTATATGTATTGTTTGGCTTTGGACTGCTTTTATCTATCAGACAATTTGAACTGAAACGCCGTCGGGAAAACGAAGAAAACAAACGTAAAACAAAAGAACTGGAGGAAGCACGCCAGCTGCAGCTTTCCATGCTGCCCAAAGAACTGCCGCAGCTGCCCCACCTGGATATTGCTGTCTACATGCAGACCGCTACCGAAGTCGGTGGTGATTATTATGACTTTCATGTGGCACTGGATGGCACACTGAC
>JARRPN010000520.1:0-3392 GCA_037382875.1 Calditrichaceae bacterium
GGTTTCATACCCATAACCACATCGCCATACATCTGCACAAAACGACGATAAGAATCCCAGCCAAATCTCTCAGTACCAGATTTTTCAATTATTCCCTTTACTGTATCATCATTCAAACCCAGGTTTAAAACCGTATCCATCATACCAGGCATAGAAGCAGGAGCACCTGAACGAACCGATACTAGCAACGGATTTTTGGTATCACCAAATTTGGCACCCATCGTTTTTTCTATAGATTCAACACCAGCATTAACCTGTTTTTTTACATCCTCATTGTATTTACCGCCATTGGCATAATACTCAGCACAGATTTCAGTTGAGATGGTAAAACCAGCCGGAACAGGAACGCCTAAATTTGACATTTCAGCCAGATTAGCGCCCTTTCCACCAAGAAGCGTTTTCATATCCGATTTGCCATCTGCTTTCCCAGCTCCAAAAGTGTAAACATATTTGTGAGACATCAGTTGTCCTCCGTTGTAAAATAGCTTAATTTTATTAGAACTAATTTTAATTTTAAGTTAATTTAAAGTCTATATAAAACTATACATAAACCAAACACTTAAGCCGTGCAATTTACATTCCATACCCTGTTAAGTCAAATAAAATACTGAAGTAAATTTTATGTTTTAACCTGATTTAAGGATTGAGAAATGTGTACCGGCAACAGTTAAAAAATATAGTTTAATTATGTAAAATATCCTTATTTTCAATATTGACTTATTGCCTTCAGATTGATAAATTTAGTATGTTTTATGTATATAACAATTGTCAGTATTATATACTTGAAACCCAAATATGATGGTTAGAATTTATGATTAGAGCTGGTAAGACTACTAGAGATATGAAAAAAGAGAAAGATAGAGAATATATACTAACTGAACTTCTGCCGGGTGATGAAGCAATTATTGTGGATATAAATAATGATACTTTGGGAAAAGACCGTTTATGCGAGCTTGGTTTAACCAATGGTACACCATTACGTGTGGTTAAATTTGCACCCCTTGGTGATCCCATGGAAATAAAAGTGCGCGGCTATCATCTTTCAATTCGAAATTCCATGGCCAAAGAAATCCGTGTCCGTCACCGTTGCAGACACGGCCGCAGACATCATGAAAATTAATCCTTCTTTAAATCCAAATAAAGAAATAACCGACACCTCACAACCCTGGCTACCTATTATTGGAAATCCTAATTGTGGGAAAACTGCCCTTTTTAATCGGTTGACCGGATTGCATCATAAAATTGGAAACTATCCGGGACATACAGTTTAAACGCCAAAAGTATTGATGAGAAAATTGTATCCGATATGGTGCAAAGCTGGCGCGATATAAATAATCGTCCTTCTGGTGTAATAGTTATACTGGATTCAACCAATATCACAAAAAATATATACCTTGCTTTGCAAATACTAGACTGGAAACTACCAACAATCATTGTTTTAAATATGATTGATGAAGCCGAAAAGAACGGTATAGAAATTAATATTGAACAATTAAAACAACGACTAAATGCAGCTTATATTATTTCCACTTCGGCAAAAACTGGTCAGGGTATACAGAACGTCATTGATGCCATTACAAAGATCACCGAAACAGAACATAAAATTACAGATCAATCCCATTTGCTAACAATCGAGGAATTAAATGAACCACTCAGTGAAATCATTAGTTTTTTACAACCTCGTGCTGAGAAAACTGGTCATCTTCCGGAAGTTGATTCGCTCAGGCTTATTAGTGAACCAAATTATATCAGAAATCTAACTAAATTTCTTGAGCCTTATGAAATTGAGCAATTGAAACAAATTATTAGTGATACACGAAAAAAATTCATAGAAAAACAAATACCTTATCAAACAATCGAACAAGCCTCCCGTTTTGCTTACATCGATTTATATATTTCAAATCTGATAAAAGTTAAACAAACAGATGATAAATCGCCAAGCGAGAAACTTGATGGTTTTCTAACTCACAAATTCTTTGGACCTGTTATACTTATCGGTGTGTTATTTTTCATATTTAATGCCATATTTAACTGGGCACAATGGCCAATGGAACAAATATCCATTGGGATCAACTGGTTATCCACTCATATAGAAAATATAATTCCAGATGGCATCATACAAAGTCTTGTGGTTGATGGTATACTTGCCGGAGTTGGCAGTATTCTGGTTTTTTTACCACAGATTTTATTACTGGTTTTCTTCTTAAGTATTCTTGAAGACAGTGGTTATATGGCTCGGATGGCTTTTATGATGGATCGAATCATGCATAAAATAGGTTTACATGGTCGCTCGGTTCTGCCTTTGTTAAGTGGATTCGCCTGCGCCATACCAGCTATCATGTCAGCAAGAACAGTTGAAAACTGGCGTGATCGCTTGCAGACCATCTTGATGATACCATTGATGAGTTGCAGTGCCCGTTTACCAGTGTATGTTATTTTGATTGCTGCCTTCGTCCCGGACAAAACCATTCTGGGATTCCTTTCACTTCAGGCGTTGGTTCTAATGGGGATGTATTTTCTAGGTATGTTCACCGCCGTCATCATTTCTATAATCATTAAAAAAATAAAGAAAAGAAATGTAGAACATAGTTTAGTGATGGAATTGCCACCTTATCGGTTGCCTATGTTTTCATCTATTGGCTGGCAGGTATATGAACGTGGTAAGATTTTTTTAATGAATGCGGGTACAATCATTTTGGCTATATCTATTGTCCTTTGGTTCCTGGCTTCATATCCAGAACCGGAAGAGTCGGAGAACCTATCACCTCGGCAAAAAATTGAGCAATCCTATGCAGGAAAAATTGGACATGCTATTGAACCAATTATAAAACCTCTGGGTTATGATTGGAAAATTGGCGTAGGACTGGTGACTTCTTTCGCAGCTAGAGAAGTTATTATCAGCACACTATCAACTCTTTATAATCGAGAAGAAAATGAACATCACAGAGTTAGTTTGATTGATGCGATGCGCAATGATCGTGATGCCAATGGCGAACATGTATTTTCTATACTGGTCGCTCTGTCGCTAATGGTATTTTTCGCCTATGCGGCCCAGTGTATGGCAACTTTCGCTATCATTAAACGTGAAACAAACTCCTGGCGATGGCCGATTTTAATGGTAATGTATATGACTATATTAGCATATAGTGCTTCCTTAATTGTTTATCAAGGCGGACAATTGCTGGGATTGAGTTAGACTATGGAATTCTATTTTATTCTTTTGATTGTATTTATAAGCTTTGTCTATATTTTTCTTTATATCAGAAAAATGCTTACCAGCGGTGAGACAAATCCCAAATGTGCAAACTGTGCATTTAACAAGATTAATGCGAAGCCTAAAGAACGTTAAACAAATCTAATAAGGATTTTTTGCCTTTAATTCTTTCTGATTC
>JARRPN010000521.1:0-2104 GCA_037382875.1 Calditrichaceae bacterium
AAAAAGAATTATAAAATATGAAGATACACTTAGGTCAAAATAAACCGCATAACCCGCAAAAACTGAAATCAAAATCAGAATGAGTGTGGTTGAACTGTAAAAAAAGTTATCAAGAAATTTGATCGAAAATATGATTGATGGTTTAATCGGTTTGGTAAATAGAAAATATACTTCCTCGGATTTAAACATGGTCGAATAAGATACAATGATATTACCTACATGAACTGCAATAAAAAACATAAATAAGATGATCGATATAAATTCATGCATTAAAAACTGGCCAATCCGTTGTGTAACCAGTATATATTCAATCATATTCTTAGTAAAAAAGAAGGCACCTGCAGAAAACAATCCATAGACAAAAATGTTACCAGTTTTACGGATAAGCAACCTAGGTGTAAAATCAAAATCAGTGTGAATAAAAGACAGAAATTTATATTTTAAAATATGCGCAAACATAGAATCAGGTTTGTGTTAAGGCGATAAATAGTTCTTCAATATTATGATTGTGTTCTTTTTGCATTTGTTTAAGATCATCAATGCTGACATCATAAATAAGTTTGCCATAGTTGATAATACCCACACGATTGCAAATTTCTTCCACCACATTTAGACTGTGTGTAGACATAAAAATTGTGCAGCCTTCCCGGGCTTTTTGTTTTAGAACCTGCTTGACAATTACCGCGCTTTGCGGATCCAGGCCCACCATCGGTTCATCAATAATAATTAATTCCGGATCATTTAAAAAAGCAGAGGCAATAGTTATGCGTTGACGCATACCCTGGGAGTAGTCTTCGGTTTTCTTATTTAACCAGTCACCGATTTTCAATAAATCGATCAGGTGATCAATTTTAACGGTAAGTTCCTTTTTTGGGATTTGGTAAAGTCCGCCTGAAAAATATAAAAATTCCTTACCGGTTAATTTGTCATATAAAAATGGCTGATCAGGGATATAGCCGATCTTGGTTTTACTGATGATGGGATCTTTACTGATGTCGATATCATCAATGAGAATTGAACCTTTGGAAATGTTATATAGACCGGTGATCATTTTAATGGTAGTCGTTTTACCGGCTCCATTGGGGCCCAAAAATCCAAACAGGTCGCCCGGATTTATTTGCAGGTTGAGATTATCAACCGCGATAAATTCGCCGAATGTTTTGGTTAGATTGATTAATTTTAACATAATATTTAGTATTGTCGATCACAAACAGCGTTAACTAAAGAAATATTCCAAATTATATGGTGATATCTAAAAATATAAAATCAAAACTTCATTTTGTCAGTATTTTCTATTTATCGAAATTCGAATTAAAGATGGAATCAAATAAGTTCAATTTACGTTAAAGCAAAATATATTATCAACCCACAATTAAAAAGGACCCAATATGCGATCACCATTTTATGCTGTATTATTATTCTTCATTATGACTTCATCCATCTTTGCCCAGGAAACTCTGATCAATGCCCTGGAGCCTTTCCGTCCATTTCTGGGAAAGACATTTAAAGGTGAAATGTCAGAATCAACACCGGAAAAACCAGTCGTAGATATATCAAAATGGGAAAGAGCTTTAAATGGAAGAGCGGTGCGCAATCTGCATTCACTCAATAATGGTGAATACGGTGGCGAAACCATCATATATTATGATAAAGATAAAAAAAGTCTGATTTATTACTATTTCACCACAGCCGGATTCTATACCTATGGTACAATGAAATTTGAGGGTGATACAGTGATTTCGCATGAATTTGTTGAAGGCAATGAAAATGGTATTACTGAAGTTAAGAGTATTGCGAATATTTTGCCTGATGGCAGCTTACATAACAAATCCATGTATTTAAAAAATGGAGAATGGATAGAGGGTCACGAAGCCACTTATGTCGAAGTTCCGGATGCGGAAGTTATATTCAGGTAGAGTATTATTAAAGACTGCCACAATGAGCACAGAGGGAAAATAGATAAAAACTGAATGTATTACTGTCTAAAATCGATTACAAAATATTTGTCAATTCGAAAAAATCAGCAATTTCAATGTTATCAATACAAAAAAACCTGAAGATTTTTAATTACATTGTCTTATAATATATTGACAAGTGCAAATAC
>JARRPN010000521.1:2174-4571 GCA_037382875.1 Calditrichaceae bacterium
TATCCAATCAAACCATAATATTAATCAAGCTGTGAACATTAAGACTGGTCTTACTTATTTAATCAATGCAAACCGTCCCAGTTTTTCTCCCAATTTACCGGCATCAACATGAAACAGATAACTTCCCGGTGCGACATCAAGGCCGTCTTTTGAGGATAGATCCCATGAATGATGCCCGTCTTCAATTATATCTTCATGCTCCAGTTTTCGAACAAGTTTTCCGTCAAGAGTGAAAATACGTATGGTACATTTTGGCGGCAGGTGAATAAAGTCAACCCGTCGTTCACCGCGTCCCGAAGTAAAGTAAAGTGGCTTTTCCCATGATGCTGAGACAATATAGGGATCAGGAACAACAGCAATTTTATCTAACTCAATCTTTGCCCTCTTTTCTGTGTGCTGAGCAGGTTTTACTTTGAATTTAAATTGATCACGGGATGTAAAATTGATGTTGTCAGGACTGATAAGGAATTTAGAACCTGGTGCAGGCGCCGCTATTGGATCTGATGACTGCTTATTTTTCTGAAAAAGCAAAAATTCACATATAGAATAAAGCTCGCCACTAATATTTTTTATTAAAGCAAATTTTTTATTATGGTAAGCAGTATTATACTCTAAGGAATCAACAGTAAGTACCTGTAATTGATCGCCATCATAAATATCGGTTACAGTGAAATTGATAGGCAATCGAAACTTTTCAAGCTTACTAATAGTTGTATCTACAATGTGATCATAAAAAGTTATTTCCATTGTTGATGGATAAACCTGTGTCATGGCTCTGAATTTATCGATAAACGAAGGTGGTATTCCCATCGGGTGATATTCCGGATATTGAGCCAGAGATAAATCTATATCCATCTCTACAGATGCCGGTGTATCAGGGTTGGATACTAAAGTGCTTGAGAAAATAATCCAATTAGCTTCATATTCATTATTTGGGATAAGATTTATCATCGAAGAAGCAAGTCCGTTAAAAATCCCTGATTCAATGGTTTCATACTCTTGCATCAGGATAGATTCACCTTCAAAACTCGGTTCGGGATATTGGTTTTCAATTAAAAGTTTATTTTCAGTATAATCCCAAACCTGGTATGTGTTAGTCTTGCGCCAGGCTAGTGTATCTGTAAAAGTTATACCATATTCATTCCCGGGTTTTAATGAATCCGGCTGCAGAATAATTATGTCCATCCACCCTGTGGCAGGGCCCTCATGTTCAACATTCCCATCCAATGCTGCAAATTCTGTCCCGGCAGTGGGTGCGTTAGGTACAACAACAGCAGTATTTCGATCTGTGAATATAATATTCCCAACTACATCCTGTGTTATGGTTTTACTGTTTTGCACCGGGTAAATGGGTTTAAATCCATCTTTGGGATTTCGGTCGGACCAGCCATTTTTATAGAAATCAAAATCATAACCTTTATCGTAAGCAACAATTGCATAATAATATGTGCGTCCGTTTTGTACATCGTTATCTATATAATAGTGTTGTAAACCAGTATCATCACCCATATTAAAATGAACACCATTTCCCGGATAGGTGGTAATTCTTTCAATTACATTACCATTTTTATCTATAGTTCCTGTAATATTAGCTCCAGCGGCTATTGGGTGAGGTCCTTTTAGTCCATCCTTTAGATCCCATTGAGCTAAAGGATCATAATAGAAAGGATTTCCCAGATTATCCGTAATTGTTTTAATTTCATTGAATTCAGGATCAGTCGCTCGATAAAGAATATAACCTTCAAAATCATGACCATATAGGTCGTAGGAGGTTTCAGCTATAGAATTCCAGGATAGTATAACTTGTTTATCTTTGGCGTAAGCGTACAACGTTGGTTTAATCGGTGGTTCAGCAAACCGGTAGTTATCGTCATAAATACGTTGCATTATTGCTTTGTTACCGAGAATATCAGCTTCACTGTTTCCAAATACAGTAGCTACTGAAAAACGCTCAGTCTGACCTGGTTTTAGTGAAAAATACCCCGAGCCATAAATAAATTCTGCATTGCCGTTAATACTGATTCTCGACTTTGGCGTGATAGATGGAGGGTAATAGGCCGATTCATTTTTAAAATGCCCTGGCGCAGTCCTTTCATATAAGACTTTATCATCTTTAAGTTTAAATTTGTTTACTTCCGCACAGGAAAAACTGGTTAATCCGATCTGGCATATAGGGTGAATTATCGTCTTCAATCCAGTATCCTCTTCCGTTATCGCGACGCTCATCAATAAGTCCATCGTCATCATTATCAAATCCATCATCGTATATACCTGGCGATTCAAGAAATGCAAATCCAAAATAACCTGTCTCCGCACTTTTAGTATCCCACTGATATGTAATATTAATTTCACCGGTTGGATCGAAAGACATCACATCGTTTAACGGCCCGCCGACAT
>JARRPN010000522.1:0-2160 GCA_037382875.1 Calditrichaceae bacterium
GGCTAATGATTTTGTGATATCATTTTCTTCAAGAATCAGGTCTAAGGTTCCTGCTTGTGACTGCGTTCCTCCAAACATTGCAGGCCTGGTTGTTTTAACTACTGCCCTGAACATCAATTTTACAAAATTTTTATCATCCTGGTATACTAAAATTCCTGCATTTTCCGGTTGCGACGGAATTCTTGAAGCTGTCAATTTTGTTTCAATCGTCCAATCATTGTTAGCGCTTTGCAATAGAATATTTTTAGCATTATTGCTGGCTTCGGATACGTCGCCTGTTTCACTTGTAATGGTGAGAGAACCTTTATTTTCTGTAAGGCTGTATGCTGCCTGATTTTCTCTTACCCAATGCCATTGTCTGCCAACCGAGGCGCTATTGAATTCATCACTAACCGATTTAACATCAAAATTTAAATAATACGTATTGGTTTCAAGTGTGATATTATCAATAAACTTGACGACAGCTGTTCCGGGAATCTGTTTTACCTGCTCAACTTCAACCGTAACATTATCACTTATTGCAGATGCTTTAACCACAGGGATCTTTGAGTTATTTTTTAAAAGGTAACTGTACGCCTTAATATCTTTGTCAAAACCTTTAATATTTTTACCATTAACCGTAATTGATTCAGGATTCAGATCCGGCATGACTTTCACAGGAAAACTATTTGATACGGTTTCTCCATCCACTGTGACAGAAGCGAAGATTAATGCGGTTCCCACTCCGGTAGCGGTCAATTTCCCATTTTCATTAACACTTGCCACTGAAGGATTATTGCTTTTATATGTAACTTTTGCATTGTTTATATCGATAAAGCTATCATCGGACATCGATGCTGTTACACTTGTCTGCGCTGTATCGCCTGGCCTAAAAACAGTTTTACCGCATTCAGCCACAACGGTAGTTAATACAGGTTTATAACTTCCGCTCATCTGGGCTTCAACCTGTCCCTTAATGTCTTTGGATGAAGCGCCAATTTCGAAAATATATTTACCCTGATCAAAGGTAATTTTATCATTTTCTGAATCCCAGAACCAAAGATCGGAACAATCGATATCAATCGATACCCTTTGGATTTGACCGGTAGGAATGGTCATGCGTTTAAAACCTTTTAACCGTTTGATTGGACGCTGTAACGTTTTCGGGCTATCAGGTGTCTTAACATAGATCTGTACAACTTCATCACCATCAACATCACCTGTGTTTTTCACATCAGCACTAATGGTAACCATATCATTTGGCGTAATTTTGTTTTTATCAATACTAAAATTACTGTACTTAAAACTGGTATATGAAAGACCATATCCAAATTCATAAGAAACATCCTTATCAAAATACCAGTAGGTTCTTCCATTTTTACCCGATTCACCCCGTAAAGTATAATCATTAAAATCCGGAAGATCGTTTACTGACTTATGCCAGGTTACGTTTAACTTTCCACCCGGATTAACTTCGCCAAATAATATTTTAGCCATCGCCGTTCCCTGTGCCTGGCCATTGTATCCGGTCCAAATGATACCCGGAACATTTTTATCATTTTTAAAAGCTTCAACTTCTACCATTCCCATGGTTTGCATTACTACAATAGTGTTGGGATTAACAGCAGCCACAGCTTTGATCAATTCCTGCTGATTACCCGGCAATACTAAAGAAAACCTATCGGACTCTTCTCTTCCCGTACTTTGATCGGTACCTACAAAGATTAATGCAACATCAGCCGATTTGGCCATTGCAAGTGTTTTTTTATCGGTGGCCGGCGCTTCCGGTTCACGAAAAACCAGGTAGATACTTTGCGGTCCCGAGATACCCAATGTGTTAATTTTAGCTGGTATAGATACAATATTTCGGAAAGCTCTAAATCCACCGGTCTGGTTGCTGATAACTTTTTGTGTAGCAAGTATATTGCCCGTGGCAGAACCAACTCTGACTTCGATGGCTCCTCCGCTAACAAACACATTCATATTGAATTTTATGGAATCAAGATTAGTTACATCAATATTGTTATAAGCAAGCCAGTCGCCATTTTTAATACCTCTTACAGAAGCTCTGCCAAATCTTGCCGAAGTAATAAGTCCTTTTGCAGCATCGTCATATTTGGTTGCATCATATTCTTTGACTGTACCGTCTTTTTGTTTGGTTGAAAAATTGATAAGCGTATA
>JARRPN010000523.1:0-2513 GCA_037382875.1 Calditrichaceae bacterium
AGCTGCTTGAGTATCTCATACGATATCAACCGAAAGAAATATTAATTGCCCGCCAAGATTCAGAAAAGATTAAAATTTTATTAAAAAATCATGTATCGACAATTTTCACGGAACGGGATGACTGGATATTTTCTCTCGATTATACCTATAGTATTCTACAGGATCATTTTAAAACCCATTCTCTAAAAGGTTTCGGAATTGATGGTATGGATACGGCGGTCATTGCCGCTGGTGTTATTATCCATTATTTACAGGAGAATTATAAAACTCGTCTGGAACATTTTTGCCGGTTGCAGGTGCTTAATCTTTCAAAATATATGGCATTGGATCAGAGTACGCGGCATAATCTGGAAATTTCAGAGACTATTACGGGTTCAGGAAAAGAACATACATTGTTGCAAGTTCTGGATCACACGGTTACACCGATGGGTGCCAGACTTTTTAAGCAATGGTTACAACAGCCCCTGCTTGAAAAGAATGAAATTGAATATCGTCTTGAAATCGTAAATGAATTTTTTGAAAATCGTGTTTTACGAAATGAGTTAATCGATCATCTCAAAGGTTTGTTTGATCTGGAACGTCTGCTTGGTAAAATAGTCACTGGACGGGCAAATGCCAGAGATATGATTAATTTGAAGCAATCATTGGAACTGGTTGTACCGGTAAAAAAGACAATTGAAACAGATGGTTCTAAATTTCTGAAAAAAGCATTTAATAAATTTAATACGCTGGATACCTTAGTTAAAAACATCAAAAATGCAATAGTTGAAAATCCGCCCGTAACCATCCAGGAAGGTGGCATCATCCAAAAAGGCTTCAATAAAGAGTTGGATGAATTGAGAGATATATCCGAAAAAGGGAAGGATTGGTTATTAAATTATCAGGAAGAAGAACGCAAAAAAACAGCTATCAATACTTTAAAAATAAATTATAATAAAGTTTTTGGATATTATATAGAAGTTACAAATGTTCACAAAGATAAGGTGCCGGATAGATATATCCGTAAGCAAACACTGGTCAACGCTGAGCGCTATATTACGCCGGAATTAAAAGAGTGGGAAGACAAAATTTTGGGGGCTGAGGACAAGATTAATGCACTGGAATATCAGATCTTTCAGGACATCCGGGCAGAAGTTGCCAGGTATATTGAGCCGATTCAATTAAACGGATTATTATTTGCTGAACTGGATTGTTTCTTAAGTCTGGCTACAGCGGCATTTGAGAATAATTATATCCGTCCTGTTGTTAATAAGGATATACGGCTGGAAATTATGGGTGGCAGGCATCCGGTTGTAGAGAAGAATATGGATCCCGGTGAAGATTTTATTGCAAATGATGTTAATCTTAATCCGGATGATGAACAGATGTGGATTATTACCGGACCAAATATGGCAGGAAAGTCTACTTTCTTAAGACAGGTGGGTCTAATTGTGTTAATGGCTCAAATTGGTTCTTTTGTTCCGGCTGAAAAAGCAAGTATTGGTATTATCGATCGTATATTTACCCGTGTGGGAGCATCCGATCATTTAGCTTTGGGAGAGAGTACTTTCCTGGTTGAGATGAATGAAACGGCTAACATCCTGAATAATGCAACCGAAAAAAGTCTGATTTTGCTGGATGAGATAGGTCGTGGAACCAGTACTTTTGATGGATTATCGATTGCATGGGCCGTGGCAGAATACATTCATAATGATAGTAAACTTAAATCAAAAACGTTATTTGCTACTCATTATCATGAATTAACAGAATTAGCTCTATTATATCCACGAGTTAAAAACTATAATGTATCTGTCGAAGAGTGGGAAGATCAGGTCGTATTTTTACGAAAGATAATACCCGGTGGTACGGATAATTCCTATGGTATATATGTTGCGCAAATGGCTGGATTACCAACTTCACTCATAGAGCGTGCTCGTGAAATTTTATCCAACCTTGAGTCCAATGAATTAACTCCGAATTCAAAGAAACCTCGTCTGGCTCAAAGACGAACTGGACGACAGGTTGATCAAAATCAGTTAAGTCTTTTTTCTGATACAAGAACCGGTAAAGTAAAATCGGAATTGGAATCCATTAATATCAATGAGATGACTCCTCTTGAAGCATTGAAAAAGCTCGATGAATTGAAAGAATTAATCAAAAAATAGATTAAAATTAAATCTATGAGGACGGTGACGAAGAAAGATGTTGCCAAAAGAACGGCTCAGGAACTGAACGAAAAAATATATACAGCAGAAAAATTTGTTGATGCTGTTTTTACAGTTTTGAGAAAAATTTTGAGTGAAGCTAATCCGGAAGTCCGCATAGAAATTCGCGATTTTGGTGTTTTTGAAGTTAAGCGCACAAAACCAAAACCAAAAGCAAGAAATCCTAGAACCGGTGAAATTATTTATGTACCCGCTAGAAGAAAAACTCATTTTAAAGCAGGTAAGCTTTTAAAAGATGTTTTAAAAGAGCCGGAATCCGTAAAATAGGTTTTTTACATCTGCTATTTAAATTCAGTTGTTCAATATTAT
>JARRPN010000524.1:0-2156 GCA_037382875.1 Calditrichaceae bacterium
GAGCGGTTGTGGATCGACTAACTGATGAAAATTTTGATGTGACAATTGCTGGTGCAACCATTATTGGTGATTCGAAGGATTATGTCACGATAACTTTCCCTGAACATACATTTGAGGATATTGCCGGTCAAGGTACTTCTTACACAGTGGAAGGACAATCCGTTGAATTACCTGTTGCCGGTTTTAAAGAACTAGCTGATATTTCTTACATGCCCTTGATGTCAACCCAGTTTAAAATTGGAACCTTATTTGGTACCGATGCAACTTTCCGCTGGCTGCCAAAAGTCAAACTGAAAGAAGATTTGGGTACTTTTGATTTTTTTGGATTTGGATTACAGCACAATCCGCAAGTGTATTTACCCGATGTGGTTCCGTTTGACTATGCGGTGAGTTTTTATACTCAAACCATGAATATCGGCAGTCTGTTTAAAACAAAAACAACCTCTTTTGGGATAAATGCTAGCAAACAGTTTGGTATTCGGATTTTTAATGTAACCCCGTATGCCGGATTTATGTATGAAACATCCAAAATGGAAGTATCTTATGATTACATTGTCCAGTTACCAGGTGGAGTTGAACCTGAAGTAATTCCTATCAATTTTGAGTTGGAAGGAAAAAATCAAACCAGGTTAACACTTGGGGTAAATGTGATGCTGCTAATTTTCAATTTAAATGCTGATTATAATATCGGCCAATATGATTCATTCAGCGTTGGTATCCATTTCTCAATTTAGGAGTATCAAACATAAAAGGGGATTGTGATTCATATTTGCAGTCCCCCTTTTAGTCTCTATATTTTAATAATAATCTTACTCTCACTTTTAATCTCACTCTTAATCACAATCTAAATCCACCTTCCATACTGAAATAATTGAATAAGTATCTTATTAACCATAAATTTATCTTTATAAATGAATTCATCAAATAAACATATCATTATTATTGGTGGAAATGCAGCAGGTATGTCTGCTGCCAGCCGAATCAGACGCAATGATCAAAAAGTAAAAATCACCGTTTTTGAAAAATCCAATTACGTTTCCTATGCGGCGTGTGGTTTACCCTATTATATTTCCGATGAGATCAATCAGGCGGAAAATTTAATCGCCGTAAAAGTCAATGATTTTGTAGAAAAAAGAAATATTCAAGTTAAATTACGACATGAAGGTATATCGTTCGATTCGCGTTCTAAAACAGTACAGGTTAAAGATCTGGATAATGATCGAATCGCAGAACTGGAGTATTATAAATTAATAATTGCAACCGGGGCAAGAGCTATGATGCCGTCTATTACCGGTAGCCATTTAGAAAATATTTTTGTATTGCGCACATTAGACCAGGGAATATGGCTTAAAAAGCACATTGAAAAATCAAATCCTAAACATGCATTAATCATCGGTGGTGGCTATATTGGTCTGGAAATGGCTGAGGCACTGATCAAACAAAGCCTTGATGTGACATTGGTTGAAATGCGTAATCGATTAATGAATAATGTGGATGCGGAAATTTCAGATCAAATTGAAAGCTATTTAAAGGAAAAAGGATGTAAAATTATTACATCTGAAAAGGCCACTGCTTTTATAGGTGATGAAAAAGTCCAAACAGTTCGCTTTCAACGTAGAGAAGATTTGGATATTGATTTAGTGCTTATTGCTTCCGGAATTCAACCCAATGTAGAAATGGCTGACAGTGGTGGGGTGGAGTTGGGTAAAAGCGGAGCCATTGCTGTAAATTCTAAGATGCAGACCAATAAAATGCATGTATATGCTGCAGGAGATTGTGCAGAGGCCAAAAATCTAGTTACAGGAAAAAATGATTATGTTCCACTTGGCACTACAGCTAATAAACAAGGACGAATTGCCGGTGACAACGCCAGCGGAAAAGTCAGTCATTTTAATGGGATTGTAGCTACAGCTGCCGTCAAAACCTTTGATTTGGAAATAGCTCGTACTGGGATTAGTGAACAGGAGGCAATGGATTTACGTTTACCGTATAAAAAAGTAGTCATTTATGATAAAACAAAAGCATCCTATTATCCGAGTTCAGAATCGATAACCGTTTTACTTATTTTTAATCATATCAATGGCAAACTCTTAGGTGCTCAGATAGCAGGATATCAGGGAGCAGCTAAACGAATTGATATTCTAGCAACAGCACTT
>JARRPN010000525.1:0-2506 GCA_037382875.1 Calditrichaceae bacterium
GATTTAGTTGAAAGAGGCCATAGGCTAGTAGCTGATGATTTAGTGATTATAACCAAGACTGCTGAGGATGTTTTAATAGGACGAGGCCGAGAAATATCTGAGCATGTTATTGAAGTACGGGGTGTTGGATTAATTGATATTCGCCGTATTTTTGGAGTAAGAGGTGTACGTCTTCAGAAACGCGTAGAAGTTGAAGTTCATCTAATCGATTGGGAAAAAAACCTGGAATATGAACGTGTTGGACTTGATGAACAAATTACAAATATTCTTGATGTAGAAGTACCACAAATTATTTTGCCTATTAATCCAGGAAAAAATATTACCGTAATAGCAGAAACAATTGCCATGAATCATTTACTAAAAATTTCCGGGCATCATACACCACGGGAATTTAATAAACGATTAAAAGATTACATGAAAAAGAAGGCGGTTGTACCGATTTATAAGGATCAGCAGTATTTGAAGAAAGACCGGGAATGAGTGAGAAGAATTATTTTTCAGCAATTATTACTCATGGTAATTTAGCTAAAAGTATGGAGGATGTAACCAAGCATCTGATTGTTTCTTCAACCAAAATTTTTTATTACTCAAATAAAATACTGGCATTAGAAGAAATTGAAAGTGAAATAGCTAAAGAAAGAGTGCGCCTTCAACCTGAAAAATCCGTATTATTTGTTGATCTGGTAGGAGGTAGTTGTTGGATCCTGGCAAACCGGATCAAGCAGACATCACCGGATATTGCTGTAATAGGAGGCGTTAATATGCCAATGCTGGTTTCTTATCACTTAAATTTTAACCGGCTGGAATGGAGTGCATTGCTTGATAAAATTATAGCCGATGCGAACAAGGGAATTGTAAAGAGATTATAACCATGAATATTCAACTCATACGTATTGATGACCGATTGATACACGGCCAGGTTGTGATTGGCTGGGCCGGACACTTAAAAACCAAACAAATCATCTTATGTGAAGATTCTGTAGCAGAGAATGAATGGGAAAAGGAACTTTATTTATCCATTGTACCGGATAATATTAAAGCAAAGATCATGACAACTGCTGAGCTGGCAGAGTATTTAAAAGATTCACATCTGGATCTGGAAAAAACAATTATTCTTGTAAATTCTCCGCGTGTTATTGAAAAATTAATACACTTAGGTGCTCCCATAAATAAAGTCAATGTGGGTGGTATCCATTTTAAAGACGGCCGTAAAAAAGTATTGAACTATTTATACCTGAATGAGGATGAAATAGATTCTTTCAAACGATGCATTGATAAAGGCGTGGAATTTGACTGCCAGGATGTTCCACTCTGTAAACGCACCCCTTTAGGAAAATTGATTCAATAAGAACTCCAATATAATGGTATAAAATGAAATCTATATTCACTACAGAATTTAAAGTTGGTCTTACTGTCATTATTTCTACTTTAATTTTGATTTTTGGAATTATCTGGGGCAAGGAATTCCAGTTGAAAACAAATAAATATCAACTATCTCTTACGTTCGAAAATGTCGGTGGAATGGTTCCCGGCGATCCGGTAATGGTTAATGGTGTAAAAGAAGGAAAGGTTCTTGAACTCGGTTGGCTTGAGCGTAAGGTCTTAGTAAATATTGAACTGAGCAATAATGTACCTTTATATGAGGATGCTACATTTACGATTACAAGTCTGGAACTTTTAGCGGGCATGAAAATTGAGGTCAATCCTGGCGTATCCAACAAAAAAATAAACTTATCACAACAACCCTTCAAGGGTAAATATGGCGGTCAAATGGTTGACGTTGGTTTAACCATTAATGATCTTGCCAGGGACGTGAATGCACTGACCATGAGACTGGACACCACCATAATCATGGTCAATCAATTGCTTGGGGCCGGAACATTGCAGGATGATTTGTCACGGACTTTAGCTAATTTAAATGATGTTTCATCTCAAATGAAGAAATTACCCAAAGATTTAAATCGTTCATTAAACAACTTTGATGAAGCGGTGGATGGTTTCAGCATGGTTGTAAAAAACAATGAAACCGGAATTCATTCAACATTACAGAACATCAATGTTATTACTTCCCGACTGGATACGGTTTCGACTTCCTTAAAAACAGTTATGGGACAAATTGAAAATCAGGAAGGCACTTTGGGTAAAATTCAAAAAATGGCGCTTTAGCTCAGTCGGTAGAGCAACGGACTGAAAATCCGTGTGTCCCCAGTTCGATTCTGGGAGGCGCCACCAATAAAAACAAGGGTTTACGTCAAATCGTGAACCCTTTTTTTGTGTCCAGGATTGACTACAATGTTACTACAAAAGTGTGTTTTTGGGGTGTTTTCGGGTATAGTTACTACAATATTTACTACAAAAATAAAAAACCGAATCCTATTGGGTTCGGTCTTTATTGGTTGAAACGTATTTAGTTGAATTTTATCTGAGTAAAATCATCTTCTTGACTTCCCGATATTCACCCGCCACTAATTGATAGTAGTATATGCCACTTGCCAGATTATTTCCA